>DATMAH010000345.1:0-5280 GCA_035583735.1 Dehalococcoidia bacterium | reverse complement strand
GAGACGCCTGTCGCCGCGCGACAGCACCGCCTCGAGCAGGCTGTGCTCCGGGTCCTCCCACGTGAAGGCGACGCCGGCGCGCTTCAGCTCGTTGCGCAGGTACAGGTGGCGCTCGCGCAGCACCTCCGGCTGCGCCTGCGTCGCCCACTGGAACGGCGTGTGCGCCTTCGGGATGAAGTTGGACGTGCTGACGCGCACCCGCGCCCGCCCGCCGTGGTGGCGGCGGCCGATCTCGCGCACCCTCTTCGCCAGCGTGACGATGCCCTCGATGTCCTCGTGCGTCTCCGTCGGCTGGCCGACCATGAAGTACATCTTCACGTTCGTCCAGCCCTTCGAGAACGCGTTCTCGACCGCGCGGTACAGGTCGTCGTCCGTGACGAGCTTGTTGATCGTCATGCGCAGGCGCTCCGTGCCGGCCTCCGGCGCGAAGGTGATGCTGTGCTTGCCGCGCGAGGCCACCGCTTCCGAGATGCGCACGCTGAAGCTATCGACCCGCATCGACGGCAGCGAAATCGCCAGGCCGTCGCCGAACTCCGCCCGCAGCCCGTCGACGATCTCGACGATGCGCGAATGGTCCGTCGTACTCAGCGACACCAGCGACAGCTCGTCGTAGCCGGTGTTGCGCCGCAGCTCCTTCGCCGCCGCGACGACCTCCTCCGGCCCGCGCTCCAGCCGCGGCCGGTAGATCATGCCCGCCTGGCAGAAGCGGCACCCCTGCGTGCATCCGCGCTGGATCTCGATCGCCATGCGGTCGTGCACCGTCTGCAAGTAGGGGACGATGGGCTTCGTCAGGGGCGGCGGCAATTGCTGCACGAAGCGCTTGGTCACGCGCTCCGGCAGCCAGTCGAGCAGCGGCGCCGTCTGCTTCACGCTGCCGTCCGGGTGGTACTCCGTCCTGTAGAAGCGGGGCACGTAGATGCCCCAGCGGCGTGCCAGCCGCTGCAGCATCTCGTCGCGCGTGCCGCGGCCCTGCCGCTTCCACTCCCGCACGAAGTCCACGATCTCGACGATCGTCTCCTCGCCGTCGCCCAGCACAAAGACGTCGACGAAGTCCGCCAGCGCGTCCGGGTTGAGCGCGCCGGAGCCGCCGCAGATGACGAGCGGGTGCGCGTCGGTGCGCTCCTCCGCCAGCACCGGCAGCCCGGCGAGGTCGAGCATGTTGAGGATGTTGGTGTAGGTGCCCTCGTAGCTCAGCGAGAAGCCGATGACGTCGAACTCCGAGATCGGGTGGCGCGTCTCGAGGCTCCAGAGCGGGATGCCCTCGGCGCGCATGATGGCTTCGAGGTCCGGCCAGGGCGCGAAGACGCGCTCGGCGAGCATGCCCTCGCGGCTGTTGACGATGTCGTAGAGGATGCCCAGCCCCAGGTTCGACATGCCGATGTCGTAGACGTCGGGATAGGCGAAGGCGACCCGCACGTCGCAGGCGTCCCAGTCCTTGACGACGGAGTTCCACTCGCCGCCGGTGTAGCGGGCGGGCTTCTGGACCCGGGCGAAGACGGGGTCGAGGTTGCGGAGCGCTGGCACGGTATGTCACCTCCCGGTCGCGCCGAATGTGGGTGGGTACACAGCAGGGTAGCGAGATGGACCCGGCGTGACCAACGCCCGGCCGCCCCGCGCCGTCAGCAACCCCTTCCCGCACTCCGTCCAGACTACCCGGCGCCTCCGCCGAAAGGCGGGGGCGCATTCGACCTCGCGCCCGAATCGCGCGCGCCTGCGGGCAGCGACACTCAACACAAAGCACAAACGCCGGATAGCAGCAGACAGGAGCCACGAACATGACATCGACTACATCACCAGCAACGAAGCCGGCCGCGGGCGACCCGTTCGCCTCGCTGCGAGGGCGGATCTCGGGCGAGATCATCACGCCGGAGGACGAGGCCTACGAGGCCGCTCGCGCGGTCCACATCGCCCACTACAACCGGCGGCCCAGCGCCATCGTCCGCGTGGCGAGCACGGAGGACGTCGCGGAGGTGGTGCGTTTCGCGGCGGCGCAGGGCATGCCGCTGGCGGTGCGCAGCGGCGGCCACAGCGTCCCCGGCCTCAGCATGATGAACGGCGTCGTCACCGTCGACCTGTCCGGGCTGAACAAGGTCACGATCGACCCCGTACGCCGCATCGCACGCGCGCAGGCCGGCGCCACGTCGCGCGACCTCGCGCTGCCGGCGCACGAGCACGGCCTTGCGCTCACGACGGGCGACACGGCGTCGGTCGGCCTCGGCGGCCTCGTCACCGGCGGCGGCATCGGCTACATGTCGCGCAAGTACGGCCTCACCATCGACAACCTGATCTCCGCCCGCGTCGTCACGGCGGACGGCGAGATCCGCACGGCGAGCGCCGGCGAACACCCCGACCTCTTCTGGGCCATCCGCGGCGGCGGCGGGAACTTCGGCATCGTCACCGAGTTCGAGCTGCAGCTCGCGCCGGTGGACACGGTGCTGGGCGGCGCGCTGGTGCTGCCGGCCACGCGCGAGGTCGTGCGCGGGTACCTCGACTACATGGCGGTGGCGCCGGACGGCCTCACCACGCTCGTGGACATGATGGCGGCGCCGCCCGCGCCGTTCATCCCGGAGGACCTCGTCGGGACGCCCGTCTTCATGGTGCTGACGGTCTGGACCGGGGACACGGACGAGGGCCAGCGCGCGATCGCGCCGCTGCGTGCCCTGGCCGAACCGCACGCCGACACCATCGCCGAGATCCCCTACCCGGCCATCTACGAGTACACGGCGGAGCTCGAAGGGCGGCACGGCCTGGCGATGCGTTCGATGTTCACCGACAGCTTCAGCGATGAGGCGATCGATGCGGCCATCGCCGCTGTCGCCAACGGCACGGCGCCGGTGAGCATGCTCCACATCCGCGGCCAGGGCGGCGCCATCGCCCGCGTCCCGAGCGACGCGACGGCGTTCGCCCACCGGACGCAGAAGTACTTCATCTCGGTGATCGCGGTGTGGATGCCGGACGATGAGCAGCAGGCCACGCACGAGGCGTGGGCGAACGACCTCTGGTCGCGCATCCGCGGCGAAGGCAGCGGCGCCTACGTGAACTTCCTGCAGGACGAGCCAGACCGGATCAGCGAGGCCTACCCGCCCGCCACGCTCCAGCGGCTGCGCGAGGTGAAGACGACGTACGACCCGCGGAACGTGTTCCGCTTCAACCAGAACATCACGCCGCTGTAATCGCGGCACGGCGCGCCCGCGGGCGCACGAGGAGGGGCGGCATCCTGGCCGCCCCTCCCTCGTCTGTGCATCCGTTGCGAGAGCTAGCGGGCGATGGCTTCCTGCTCCTCCTCCTCCGCGCTCTCGGCGGACTCTCCCTCGCCGGGGATCTCCAGCATGTAGCCGATCCCCTGGAACGTCTTGATGAGCTGCGGCTCGCCCGGGTTGTCCTCCAGCTTCTTCCGTAGCCGCGACACCCAGACGCGCAGGTACTGCAGGTCGCCGCGGTACTCCGGGCCCCACACCTTCGCCAGCAGCTCCGAGTTGAGCATGACGCGTCCCGGATTCGCGGCAAGATGCTGCAGCAGCATCCACTCCGTGCGCGTCAGCACCACCTGCTTGTCCGCCTTGTAGACCAGGCGGCGGTGCAGGTCGATCTTCACGTCCCCGGCGTGCACCGTGTGGTCGCCGCCCAGCGCGCCGACGGTGCGCCGAAGGACGGCGCGCACGCGCGCGCTCAGCTCGTCGGGGCTGAACGGCTTGGCGAGATAGTCGTCGGCGCCCATCTCCAGGCCGCGCACCTTGTCGGCGTCCGCGCCCTTCGCCGTCAGCAGGATGATCGGGATGTTCGTGCGGTCGCGCAGACGCCGCATCACCTCGAGGCCGCTCATGTCCGGCATCATGATGTCCAGCAGCGCGATGTCGGGACGGTGCTCCTCCTCCATGCGGATCCCCGCTTCGCCGGAGTCGGCGGTGATGACGCGGAAGCCCGCCGCGGACAGCTCGAGCTTGATCAGCTTGAGGATGCCGGGTTCGTCGTCAATCGCGAGGATGAGTGGCTGTACGGACATGTCAACTCCTTTGCATGGTCCCAGTCCTTCTGGCAACGGCACGAATATGCACGAGCAGCGCTCCCGGAGGAGAAACAAGGGCGCGCACGAGCGTAACAATAGGCTCTCACCGCCCCGGTCCGCCGCGCGCCGTGAAACCGGATCGAGTATCCGCCCCGGGCGCCTGTCCCCCAGCCTCGCCCTGGCCCTACACTTGCCCGCGAATGGCGGGGCACCCGACGCATCGAGATCGCGACGATCAACATTGGACTGCCGCGGCGCGCAGGAACTGTCCGACTTCGCCGGCGCCAGCGGATCGTGTGGTCGCGTGAAGGCAGCGTCAGTCTCCGGCCACCTCGGCCGCGGCCTCGTGCGGCTCCGCCGCGGGGACGTCGTCCGCCAGCGCGGCCCGCACCACCTCCAGCAGCGTGTCGACGTCCCGCACGTCATGCAGGCAGAGGTCGGCCGGGATGGGCGTCTCGTCTTCGCGATGCCGGCCATCGTGCAGCACCAGGATGCGCAGGTCCCAGTCCGCCGCCATCCGCACAGTCTTCACGACTTCGGTGATCTCCTCCGGGTCCGCCGTCGAGTTGACGATCAGCAGCGGCGGCCGCGCGCTGAGGGCGTCCAGCGCGTCGTCGAGCGTCTCGACACGCTCGCACGGAATCCCCGAATCAGCGAGGAACCACGCCATCAGCTTCTGGCGCGGCTCCTGAAAGTCGAACACGACCACGTTCGGCATGGCCACCATCGTATCCGCCCGGGCATTGCAGTCCCGTAGCACACGCCCTCCCAGCGCGACAAAGGCGAACACGTGGCCCATGCGCCCGCCCGCAGGCGCCGCCGGTCCCTTCAGTCGCCGTCCGCTGTTGACTCCGCCGCCTTCTATATCGTAAATTTCCGATATGAAGACGATCGCCGCCCCCCAGGCGGAGGCACGCACCGTCGCCATGCTGCGCGCTATCGCGCATCCGGCGCGCTTCCGCATCGTGCGGCTGCTGGCCGAGCGCCAGGCCTGCGTCACCGGCGACCTCGTCGACGAGCTGCCGCTGGCGCAGTCGACGGTCTCCGAGCACCTGAAGGTGCTGAAGGACGCCGGCATCGTCCGCGGCACCATCGATGGCGACAACAAGTGCTACTGCCTGGACCCGCAGGCGCTGCGCTGGCTGACGGAGGAGTTTGCATCGCTCTCGCAGGCGTGCCGCTGAAGGGCGGCACACGCACGCGCGCCCTCGCGGCGCATGCTTGTTTGGGTTGACCATCGGTTTTTTCCGATGGCGAATGGAGCGGCGGCCGAC
>DATMAH010000344.1:0-5486 GCA_035583735.1 Dehalococcoidia bacterium | reverse complement strand
TCCCTACCCGCTCGTTGAGGTCAGAGACGCGAAGAACAAGACGCCCCTCAGCGGTGCGGTGAGGGCCGTCTGTCTTTCGCCTGTGGGCCGGAAGGCTACGTGAGCGCGGGCTCCGCCGGCTCCGGCGCCTTCTTCTCCATGACGAGGTCTTCGCCCTGGACGTCGATGACGACGGTATCGCCGGGGCCGAAGCGCTCCTGGAGCAGCGCCTCGGAGAGGCGGTCCTCCAGCTCGTTCTGGATGACGCGGCGGAGCGGGCGGGCGCCGAAGACGTGGTCGTAGCCCTTCTCGCCCAGCCAGTCCTTCGCGCCGTCGGTGAGCTCCAGCGAGACGCCCTTGAGCAGCAGCTGCTTCTCCAGCTCGCGCACCTGCAGGTCGACGATGTTCCGGATGTGCTCCTTCTGGAGCGGGTGGAACACGACGGTGCTGTCGATGCGGTTGAGGAACTCGGGGCGGAAGACGCGCTTGAGCTCTTCGAGCACCTTGTCCTTCATCTTGGCGTACTGCTGCTCGGCGGTCTTCACCTCGTCCTTCGTCACGGCGAAGCCCAGGCTGGACTCCTTGCGGATGAGGTCGGAGCCGACGTTGGACGTCATGATGATGATGGTGTTGCGGAAGTCGACGCGGCGGCCCTTGGCGTCGGTGAGGTGGCCGTCGTCGAAGATCTGCAGCAGCATGTTGAAGACGTCCGGGTGCGCCTTCTCGATCTCGTCGAGGAGGATGAGGCAGTACGACTTGCGGCGGACGGTGTCGGTGAGCTGGCCGCCATCGTCGTAGCCGATGTAGCCGGGAGGGGCGCCGACGAGCCGCGAGACGTTGTGCTTCTCCATGAACTCGCTCATGTCGAGCTTGATCATGTTCTCTTCGCTGCCGAACATGAACTCTGCGAGCACGCGCGGCAGGTACGTCTTGCCGACGCCGGTGGGCCCGAGGAACATGAAGACGCCGATGGGGCGCTTCGGGTCCTTGAGGCCGGCGCGGGAGCGGCGCACCGACTTGGCGATGGCGACGATGGCCTCGTCCTGGCCGATGACCTTGCTGTGCAGCGCCTCCTCCATCTGGAGCAGCCGCTGCGACTCCTCGCTGGCGATGCGGGCGACGGGGATGCCGGTCCACATGCTGACGACTTCGGCGATGTCGTCGTCGGTGACGGTGGGCTTGTCGCCTTCGCGGGCGACCTGCAGCCCCTCCTCCATCGACTCGATCTTCTCCTGCAGCTTCACCTCGCGGTCGCGGAGCTCGGCGGCGTACTCGTACTGCTGCGAGGAGATGGCGGCGTCCTTCTCGCGGCGGAGGGACTCGAGGCCCTTCGTCGCTTCCTTGAGGGACGGCGGCATGGCGGAGCGGCGGATGCGCACGCGGCTGGACGCCTCGTCGATGAGGTCGATGGCCTTGTCGGGCAGGAAGCGGTCGGAGACGTAGCGGGCGGCGAGCTCGGCCGCGGAGGTCAGCGCCTCGTCGGCGATGGTGAGCTTGTGGTGCTCCTCGTACTTCTCCTTGACGCCCCGGAGGATCTCGATCGTCTCCTCGACGGTGGGCTCTTCGACCATGACGGGCTGGAAGCGGCGCTCGAGCGCGGCGTCGCGCTCGATGTGCTTGCGGAACTCGTCGAGCGTGGTGGCGCCGATGCACTGCAGCTCGCCGCGGGCGAGGGACGGCTTGAGGATGTTTGCGGCGTCAACCGCTCCCTCCGCGGCGCCGGCGCCGACGAGCATGTGCAGCTCGTCGATGAAGAGCAGGCAGTTGCTGCTGCTCTTGATCTCTTCGATGACCTTCTTGAGCCGCTCTTCGAACTCGCCGCGGTACTTGGTGCCGGCGACGAGCGAGCCGATGTCGAGCGTGAGCAGGCGCTTGCCGTGCAGGGTCTCGGGCACGTCGCCGGAGACGATGCGCTGCGCCAGGCCCTCGGCGATGGCGGTCTTGCCGACGCCGGGCTCGCCGATGAGCACGGGGTTGTTCTTGGTGCGCCGCGAGAGGATCTGCACGACGCGCTCGATCTCCTTCGAGCGGCCGATGACGGGGTCCAGCTTGCCGGCGCGCGCCGCAGCGGTGAGGTCCATGCCGAGCTGGTCGACGGTGGGGGTGCGCGTGGACGAGCGGGCGCCAGTGCCGGCGCTCTGCGGCATGCTCTGCGAGAGGATGCGCGTGGTCTCGGCGCGGACGCGTTCGAGGTTCACGCCGAGGCTCTCGAGGACGCCGGCGGCGATGCCCTCGCCCTCGCGGACGAGGCCGAGGAGCAGGTGCTCGGTGCCGATGTAGTGGTGGTTCAGCCGGCGCGCCTCGTCGACGGCCAGCTCGATGACCTTCTTGGCGCGCGGCGTCAGGCCGATCTCGCCGAGGACGGCGCGGTCGCCGCGGCCGATGATGAACTCGACGGCCGAGCGCACCTTGTTGAGCTCGACGCCGAGGTTGGCGAGCACCTTCGCGGCGACGCCATCGCCCTCGCGGACGAGGCCGAGGAGGAGGTGTTCCGTGCCGATGTAGTTGTGGTTGAAACGCTGGGCCTCCTCCTGAGCCAGCGTGAGGACTCGCCGGGCGCGTTCCGTGAATTTGTCGAATCTGTCAGCCATCGCTGCGCTCCAAGCCTTAGCGGATAATTGCTAACCCTTCATAACCATAACACAGGCGAGGCTTCGAAGTCCAGTACAGGAGCGTCATGAGTGCGCGCTGCGCTGTGCATACTTCGTCGGGCGCTGGTCGGGTTATCGAGAGTGGCGTTCTCCTTGATTTACAGAACGGGGTCGCGCGTGCGACCCCGGGTGCTTCCGTTCCTCTCCTCCGCGGGGGGCCGGCTTATGCCGGAGTCTCGTGTTCTTCTGTGAGCGGTGTGTCAGCGGCGGCGCCATCCTGCTGCGCCGTCTCGTCAGCCGGTGCTGCCGGCGCCTCCGCGCTCTGCTCGCCGGTCTCGCTGAGCGCGTCCGATCCCTGAAAGCCGGCGGCGGCGAACGCCTGGGCCATGGCCGAGGGCGGCTCCGGCTCGTGCTCGCGGCGGGTCGGGGCGTCGGCCTGCGTCTCGCTCGTCGTGGCGGCCGGCGCTTCCGTGCGCTGGGGACGCGGCTCGGCGACCTTGGCCGGGATGGTGACGCCTTCGCGCTCCTCGAACTCGATGCGGATGTCCTCGGGGATGCCGATCACCTCGCCTTCGTCGTTGAAGACGAAGCCCATGCGCTCGCCCTCTTCCTTCGCCTCGCGGAGGCTGAGGCCGAGGCGATGGCGGTCGCGTTCGATGCGGACGATCTTGAGCGGGAGCAGGTCGCCCTCACGCACGACTTCCTTGGGGTGCGAGATGCGGCGGTCGACCAGCTCCGAGACGTGGATGAGACCCTCGACGGGGCCCTCGATGCGCGCGAAGGCGCCGAACGTCACGAGCTTGGTGACCATGCCGGGGACGACGCGGCCGACGGCGTACTTGTCGACGATGAGGTCCCACTCCTCCGGCTGCGCGCGGCGGAGGCTCAGCGCGATCTTCTTTGTGTCGGGGTCGACCTTCATGACGTAGACGTCGACCTCGTCGCCGATCTTGTACATGTCCTCGGGCGACTTGTTGCGGTCCCACGAGACTTCGCTGAGGTGCGCGAGGCCGTCGGCGCCGCCGAGGTCGATGAAGACGCCGAAGCTGCGGACGCTGGAGACGCGGCCCTTGCGGATCTCGCCCTCCTTCAGCTCGGAGAGGAGGCGGTCCTTCTGCTGGGAACGCCATTCTTGCAGCGCGGCGCGCTCGGAGAGGATGACGCGGTTGCGGCGCCGGTTGATCTCGATGACCTTGAGGCGCAACGGCTTGCCGACGGCGGAAGCGAGGCCGCCCTCGCCCTCCTGGTCGGGGCGCACGCCGACGACCTGGGACAGCGGCACAAATGCGGGCACGCCTTCGACGTGCACGAGCAAGCCGCCCTTGTTATAGCCGGTGACCTCGGCCTCGAACGCCTCTGCGTCTTCGAAGCGCTGCTGGAGGACGCGCCAGCCGCGCTCGCCGCGCGCGCGATCGACGGACAGGGTGACCTGGCCGTTGTCGCTCTCGGGCTGCATGACGTAGACGAGGAGCTTATCGCCGACGTTGACCTTGCTCAGCGGGTCGGCGCCGAGGGAGTGCATCTCGTGGGGCGCAACGATGCCTTCGGACTTGGCGCCGACATCGACGATCACGCCATCGCGCTGGATGCCCATGATCGTGCCTTCGACGACTTCGCCCTTGCGGAGCGTCTTGAAGTCGGTCGCGGAGTCGAGCCAGTCCTGCATGGTGAAGGCGCTGTCGTCCGGGGTTCCCTCGACCCGCTGATCGGCGACACCGCCACTACTGAGTTCCGTCAATGCGCTGCGTCCTCCTCTGACAAAATGAGCCGTCGCGACCAGTTCGCCCGGGCGTGACCCGGGACTCGGACCGCAGCCGGCTACTAGATTCAAGTCTATCACAGGGTTGTTATGCCACCAAACGCGGCGGCCGGAGGACTCGTGTCATCGCGAGCGGCTGTATATACTTCGCGCTGCTGTCCGCGGGCGCGCGGAGATGCGAAGCGCCGGCGGAGGCGCCGGGGACGCGCCCGTGGCGGCGCGTGGAGATGGAGGAGCGCGCATGAGCTCGGTGGTCAAGAAGCGGCGCAAGAAGATGCGCAAGCACAAGCACCGCAAGATGCTGAAGAAGACGCGCTGGCAGCGCAAGCACAAGGGCTGAGCGCAGGCCATCATCCGGCCCTACACCGACGCGGGCTCGATCCGGGCCCGCGTCTTGTCGTGCAGAACGGGGCGGCGCGCACACGGGTACAATTTCCGCGTGACGTTGGCGCTCAAACTCACGCACGACGAGCCGCGGCTGGTGTATCTGGCGCTGGTCTATCACCTGGGGCGTCCGGGCTCGGAGCTCGATCCCGTCACGAAGACGCCGCGAGCGCACGGGCTGCGCGACGTGAAGGTGCGGCTGGGGCGCGACCTGCAGGCCGACGAAGCGGTCATTGAGCTGGACGAGGAGAACTACCGGCGGCTGCTCTCGGCGATCTACGGCAGCGTGACCGAGATGCGCGTGTACCACATGCGCAACGGCGAGCGCAGCACGGTGGAGCGCTTCACGGAGACGGCGGAGTCGTTGTTCCCGGAGATCAAGGAAGACCCCGCGGAGGCGCTGACCGTCGCGGAGGCGCTGATGATGCTGCACCGGCGCATGGAGCGAGCGGTCAGCCGGGCGAGAGCGGCGACGCCGGAGCCCGGGCCGGGCGGGGCGCAGGCCGAGGGAGGGCAGCGGCGATGGCGCCTGTGGCGGCGTTGACACAGGCGGCTACCGCCGGCCGGGCGGGCGTGGTACGATTGACTCATCTGATATAGCGTCTTAGTGAAGCTTATGGTCACCAGCCCGTTCGAGAACTACCTGGATCTGGTGGAGGCGGCGCGCCTGCTGGGCATACACCCGCAGAGCCTGCGCCGGCTGATCAAGCAGAAGAAGGTGCCGGCGGTGCTGTTCGCCGGCAAGTACCTGATCGAGCGCGACAAGCTCGAAA
>DATMAH010000343.1:0-13343 GCA_035583735.1 Dehalococcoidia bacterium | reverse complement strand
AAGACGCTGCTCGCCCGCGCCATCCCGTCGATCCTGCCGCGGATGACGCCCGACGAGTCGCTGGAGGTGACGAAGATCTACTCCGTCGCGGGCATGCTGCCGGCCGAGACGCCGCTGGTCACCCGCCGCCCGTTTCGTGCGCCCCACCACACCATCAGCCACGCCGGGCTCGTCGGCGGCGGCCGCAACCCGCGCCCGGGCGAGATCACCCTCTCGCACCGCGGCGTGCTGTTCCTCGACGAGCTGCCGGAGTTCGGGCAGCAGGTGCTGGAGGTGATGCGGCAGCCGCTGGAGGACCGCACCGTCACCATCTCTCGCGCGCACGGCACGATCACGTATCCGGCCAACTTCATGCTCGTCGCGGCCATGAACCCGTGCCCCTGCGGGTATTACGGCGACCCAACGAAGGAGTGCACCTGCTCCGAGTCGACGGTGAGCCGCTACCAGAAACGCATCTCCGGCCCGCTGCTGGACCGCGTCGACATCTTCGTCGAGGTGCCGCGCGTGGACTACGAGAAGCTGTCGTCCAGCGCGGCGGGGGAGACATCGGCGTGCGTGCGCGAGCGCGTCGAGGCATGCCGTGACGCGCAGTCACGCCGCTTCGCCGCGTCGCGCCTCGTCTGCAACGCGGAGATGACGCCGACCGAGGTGCGCGAGTACTGCCAGTCGCGGCTGGACGACCAGGCGCAGTCGCTGCTGCGGCTGGCGATGACGCAGCTCTCGCTTTCGGCGCGCGCCTTTCACCGTATCCTCAAGCTCGCGCGCACGATCGCCGACATGGATGCGTCCGAGACGATCGCATCACAGCATCTCGCCGAGGCGATCCAGTACCGGCAGCGCGTGCGCGGTTGAGCCGCGGATGGGGCGGTCGTCATCGCCATCCGGCTGCTCGTGCCGCTGCTCATCCTCCGCCGGGCGCGCGCGGGCGGCATCGCCACGATGCTGGTCAAAGCGCTCGACGTCGCTCGACGTCGTCCTCATCAGCATGAGGGAGCCGGGCGCGGTTCGGTGACCACGACGCGCGGCTCGACGAGGCGCTCGACACCTGACGATCGAGTGAGCGCGGCGAACGCAGAACCGAGGACCTGGACCGAGAACCCGGAGCCAACCAACGCACAAGGCGCAGACCAACTCTGTTGTCTGTTGTCTGTTGTTTGATGTCTGTTGTCTGTCGTTTGTTGTCGGCCGTTGTCCGCTGCCGGCGTCAGTCCACCGCGCCGTCGCCGGTGTCGCTCTCATCGCCCGCCGGCGCAGGGGCCGACGGATCGAGGCCGAGCGCGAAGAACTCCCACAGCAGCTCCGTCGCCGAGATCGCCGCGGTCGTACGGCCGACGACGCTCTCTGGCAGGACGACGGCGGTGCCCGGCCACGTGTGGCCGCCACCGACGACCGTGTACAGGATCACCTCGTCCGTCCCGAGCGGACAGGCGACGAACCGCGAGACTTCAATCTCCGCCGACGCGCGCTCGATCTGGGCGAGGCCGTCGCAGCCGAGGCCGCGCGCCCACTCCGACGCGACGCGCCGCGCGGGCAGGAAGCTGAACCCGGGGAACACCGGCGTCTCGCCGCCGTCATACGGCAGCACCGGGTCGGCCGTCCCGTGGAACATGATCAGGCGCGCCGCCCCCACGCAGTCGACGTACTGGCCGGCGACGAGCGCGATGGCGGCGATGCGGTCCGGCATCGCACAGGCGAGGCGCTGCGCCATCCCGGCTCCGTTCGAGTAGCCGGCGGCGAACACGGCGTCCTGGTCGATGCACAGCTCGGCCGAGACGGCATCCAGCATGTCGCGTACGAAGGCGACGTCGTCAGGCCCGTCGGACTGGAGCGTGTTGTTCCACCGGAGGGGGTCCTGCGTGCCGACCGGTGCGACGACGATGAGGCCCTGGGCGTCGGCGAGCGCCTCGAAGGCGCCGGTGTCGAGCTGCAGGTCGGCGGGCTGGCCGAGGCCGTGGAACGAGACGAGGAGCGGGCGCGGCGTGGTGCCGTCGTAGCCTTGCGCGACATAAAGTAGGTAGCGGCGCTCGATGCCGCCTGCTATCAGCGTGCGCGACGTGCGGCCGCTGGGCGCGGGGCGCGCTGGCTCGCAGCGGGCAGGACCGCTGACGCTGACGGCCGTCGGTGAAGGCGTCGCGCCCGCGCTCGGGGAGCCGGCGGGCTGGCCGCCGTTGCCATCGCCACAGGCGGCCAGCAGGGCGAGCGCCAGCGCGGCAGGGAACGCGAACAGCGCGCGGATCATGGCGGGCAGAGTAGCACGGAACGGCCCTCCACCTGCCGATAATGAGGATGGGTCAACAGGGTTGGGGCGCCAACATCCGCGCGAGCATGGGTGCAGGCCCCGGAACAGCATGCAACGCACTGTCCGCGCGTCGGGGGACACGCGGCCGGGCAGGAGGGCAACGCCATGTACCGGCATCTTCTCGTCACGCTCGACGGCACACAGCGTGCCGAGAGCGTCATTCCGCACGCGATGGACGTGGCGCGCGCGATGCGGGCGCGAGTCACGCTGCTGAAGGTCGTCGAGCCCGCGTCGAGCGGCTGGGGCGAGCGTGGAGCGCTCGGCGGGGCGGCGTCCGCCAGCACCCGCAACGCGGCCGCCGTCGAGCGCGCGCACGATTACCTCGATCGGGTCGCGGCGCAGCTTGGCCTGTCGGGGATCGAAACATCCTGCGTCGTCCGCGAAGGGCGGGCGCCGCGCGAGATCCTGGACGCGGCGGCGGAGTGCGACGCGGACGTGATCGCGATGGCGACGCGCTCCCGGCACGGGCTGAACAAGCTGGTCTTCGGCAGCGTCGCCGAGGCGGTGCTGCACGAGTCGAACCTGCCTGTGCTGCTCGTGCGGGCGGCGTGAGGGAGAGGCGGCCAGCTCTCAGCGAGCGGCTGTCGTTCGTGGCCGCCCGCCCGGGCGATGAAGGAAGAACCGAGAACCGAGAACCGAGAACCGAGAACCTGGGCGGAAGCCGGGATGTGCCACCTGGTCAGGGGTGAGTTCAGATTCCCCCTCTGGCTCGTGCATGGAGCTTTCGCCGGTCCTTGGTCCTCGGCTTCAGGTTCGTCTCCGCAGCCGCTCCCTCACACCCACGCGCCGCGAGTACTGACGGCCGACGGCCGGTAGCTGATAGCTCCCCTACAACAGGTCGCCGGTCGCGAGGCGCGTGTTGCCGTGCTCCTTGTACCAGGCGATCGTGTTCTTGGCGATCGTCTGCAGGTGCACTTCGTCGGCGCCGTCGACCAGGCGCGCCGAGCGGGCGTTGCGCATCATCCGCTCCAGCGGCGTATCGGACGAGTAGCCGAGCGCGCCGTGGACCTGGATCGCGCGGTCGAGCACCCGCCAGAGCGTGTTCGCGACGTGGTACTTCGCCATCGCCACCTCGTGGCGGAACGGCTTACCGTTCTCGATCAGGTAGGCGGCGTGGATCACCATCAGCTTGGCGATGTACAGCTCCATCACCGACTCGGAGATCTTCCACTGGATGGCCTGCTTGTCCGCCAGCAGCGAGCCGTGGGTGAAGCGGTTCAGCGACCGGTCCACCATCATCTCCAGCGCGACCTCAGCGTTGCCGATCCAGCGCATGCAGTGCGCGAGGCGCGCGGGGCCCAGCCGGTACTGCCCCAGCAGGTGGCCGTGGCCGCGCTCGCCGAGCATGTTCTCCGCGGGCACGCGGAGGTCCGTGATCTTGATCTCGCAGTGGTTGCCCTGCCCGTGCATCGTGTCAATGTCGCGCACGATCTCCCAGCCGGGGTTCGGCAGGTCGACCAGGAAGGCGGAGTTGCGCGCCTGTGGCGGGTCGGCGTCCGGGTCGGTGCAGGCGATGAGGATGGCGAAGCGGGCGCCCTTGGCGCCGGAGATGAACCACTTGTGGCCGTTGATCACCCAGTCGTCACCGTCGCGCACCGCGCGCGTCTGGATCAGCGTTGGGTCGGAGCCCGACACTTCCGGCTCCGTCATCGCGAAGCAGGACCGGGAGCGTCCCTCCGCCAGTGGCCGCAGGTACTTCTCCTTCTGCTCGGGCGTGGCCGCATGCAGCAGCGTGTGCATGTTGCCTTCGTCCGGCGCCTGCGCGTTGAGGATGTACGGGCCAATACCCGTGCGCCCCGCCTCCGCCGAGACGAACGCCATCGCTACGGGTCCGAGGCCCATGCCGCCCCAATCCGGCGGCAGGTGCGGATTCCACAGTCCCAGGTCCTTGGCGCGCTGGCGCAGGCCGGCGATCGCCGCGACGTAGGCGTTGCGGTCAGCTTCGCCTTGGCGTAGCTTCTCCTCGGTCGGACGCACTTCCTCGTCCATGAAGCGCCTGACGCGGTCACGGGCGTTCTGGACTTCGTCTGACAGCGTGAAGTCGATCGGCATATCATGCTCCTTCGCGGGCTTGCCGTGGAGCCGCCATTGCGGCTGAATGGCGCTCAGTCTGCGGGAGATTGTAGTCAGCCCCCCGTGTTGCGTCACGCGCCGAACGGGGGAAGGTGGCGCCAGTGGGCGATACGGTTCCCGGGATCGACTTCGAGCGCCTGACGCCGTGGTTCAACGCGCACGTCAAACCGGTGCGCTCGCTCTCGGCGCGCATCATCGGGCACGGGCGCTCGAACCTCACCTATCGTCTCGAGTCGGACGAGGGGGAGGCGTGGGTGCTGCGCCGCCCGCCGCTCTCGCACGTCCTGCCGACGGCGCACGACATGAAGCGCGAGTTTCGCGTCATCTCCGCCCTCCACGGCCGTGTGCCGACGCCGACGGCGATCGCCCTGTGCGAGGACAGCGCCGTCAACGGCGCGCCGTTCTACATCATGTCGTTCGTCGACGGCATGGTGCCGGCCGACCCGGTCGCCTTCACGGCGAAGTATCCCGAATCCGCACGCAGGCGCATCGGCGAAGGGCTGATCGACACGCTGGTGGACCTGCATGCCGTGAAGCCGGATGAGGTGGGCCTGGCCGACTTCGGGAAGCCGCAGGGGTTCATCGAGCGCCAGGTGCGCCGCTTCGCCGGACAGATCGAGCAGCACAAGACGCGCGACGTCCCCGAGCTGGAAGAGCTGGCGCGCCGCCTCGCCGCCGCGATTCCGCCCGAGCGCGGCGACTACTCGATCGTCCATGGCGACTACCGCATCGACAACTGCGTGCTGGCGGACGACGGCAGTATCGCCGCCGTCCTCGACTGGGAGATGGCGACCCTGGGCGACCCGCTCGCCGATGTCGGACTGATCATCATGTACTGGGCGCCGCCGCCCGGCGAGACGGCGGCGACGGGCGTTGCCAGCAACTCCGTCACCGGCTCCCCCGGCTTCCTCACGCGCGACGAGGCGATCGCCCGCTACGCGCAGCGCAGCGGACGCACGCTGGAGAACATCGACTTCTACATCGTGCTGGCGCACTTCAAGCTTGCCGTCATCGTCGAGGGCATCTACGCGCGCTTCCTCAAGGGCGGCACCGTCGGCGAAGGCTTCGAAGGCACCGGAGCGCAGGCGATGGGCCTCGCGCGGGCGGGGCTGGCGCTCGCCGACAGGTCGTCAGTCGCAGCGCTGCGTGGCTGACGTTTACTCGGCCTCCCGCCCGCGCATCACCGCGAGGATCGTCGAGGCACAGCGTTGGGACGGCGCCCGCGTCGTCGCCGCCGAGGCCGGCGTACGCCGGCGCCGTAGCCGGCACCGTTCGGGGCAGGGGCGGCGGGATGCGCTATCGTCTGACGTGAATGAGCGTCTCGGCCGTCCTCCTCATCTCCTGCGCCGACCAGAAGGGGCTCGTCGCCGCCGTCTCGGACTTCCTGTACCGCCATGGCGGCAACATCATCCACGCCGACCAGCACACCGACCACGAGGAGGGTGTCTTCCTCCAGCGGGTGGAGTGGGAGCTCGATGGCTTCGGGCTGGCCCGCGACGCGATCGCCCCGGCGTTCGACCCGATCGCGCAGCGGTTCGGCATGCGGTGGCAGCTGCGCTTCTCGGACGACGTGTCGCGCGTGGCGATCCTGGTCTCGAAGATGCACCACTGCCTGTATGACCTGCTCGCGCGCTGGCGGCTGGGCGAGCTTCGCGCCGAGATCCCGCTGATCGTCAGCAATCACCCTGAGGCGCGGGGCATTGCCGGTGACTTCGGCGTGGCGTTTGTGCACCTGCCCGTGACGGCCGGCACGAGGGCACAGCAAGAGGAGGCCCTGCGGCGCACCCTGGACGCGGCCAACGTTGACCTCGTCGTCCTCGCCCGCTACATGCAGGTGCTCAGCGATCGATTCGTCAGCGCGTACGAGCAGCGCATCATCAACATCCACCACTCGTTCTTGCCCGCCTTCGCCGGAGCGCGCCCCTACCACCAGGCGCACGAGCGCGGCGTGAAGATCATCGGCGCGACGGCGCACTACGCGACGGCGGAACTCGACCAGGGCCCGATCATCGAACAGGACGTGGCGCGCGTCAGCCACCGCGACTCGGTTGCCGACCTCGTGCGCAAGGGGCGCGACCTGGAGAAGATGGTGCTGGCGCGCGCGGTCGACCTCCACCTGCGCCACCGCGTCATCGTCTACGGCAACAAGACGGTCGTCTTCGACTGAGTCAACCCGGCGCGCCGCGCTGCCGGGCCTCCCACTCCCGGCCGATCGCCTCGAACTCCTCCTGGCCCTGCGCGTTGCGCAGGCGCGTGCCGCTGAACGACAGCGTCGACTCCAGCACGACGCGCCGCCACAACTCCCCCAGCCGCGGCATCACGCGCAGCTCGACGTTCGCCTCCGCCAACGCGATCAGCAGGTCCCCCACCGGCTCCACCGACAACGGCTCCACCGCGGCGGCGCTCACCCAATGGCCGGAGTCGTCGCCTTGCGCCGCGAAGGTGGCCGGCGGCATCTCGTAGCGATAGAGCGTCGCGTCGCGCAGGCGCTCGTCGAGGATGCGTAGTGCGTCCCGTACTTTGGGCACGTCGCCTACACCGGCGCGCCGGGCGCGACCAGCGGCCACGGGCGCACGCGCTCCAGCACCAGCGCCAGGTCCAGCAGCAGCGCATCGCCGGTGTGCCGCGGCGCGTACGCCTGCAGGCCGACGGGCAGCCCGTCCTCGGTGAGCCCCGCCGGCATGGAGATCGCCGGGAAGCCGGAGATGTTGCCCGGGATCGTCAGCGCGCCGTTGTTCTGGCGGCCCACGCGCACGTCGCCGACGTGGCTCGGCATGGGGCCCTCCGCGGCGAAGGCTTGGTGCGGGTTCGTCGCGCAGAGGACGATGTCCGCCTGCTCGAAGATGTCGGCCATCGCCTCGTTCATCGCCGTCCGGAACTTCTCGACCGATGCCGCATGCCAGACGCGATACTGGTCCATGAACTGCATGGCCGCCTTGATTTCGTAGGTCAGGTCGTCGGCGCAGTCGGGCCAGTGGTCCTTGAGGTCGAGGAACAGCGACGGCGCGCCGGCCGTCGCCCAGCGCGTCGCGTTCTCCGGCAGCTCGATCTTGGCCTCGACGCGCTGCATACCGGCTGCCTCGATCAGCGCCTCGGCCGCCTCCGTGACGACGCGCGTCACTTCGGGCTCCAGCACGGCGAGCCCGCCGAGGTCGGACGAGAAGTAGACGCGCAGCCCGCGGAGGTCGCGCGTGCCGAGGTCGCGCTCCCAGCCGTCGATGCGGGGCAGGCTGTGCGGGTCGCGCGGGTCGTAACCGGAGCAGACATCCAGCCAGCGCGCGGTGTCGCGGACGCTGCGGCTCACCGTGCACCAGTGCGACGTCAGCGGCCCGTACCGGTAGCGGGGGCCGCGCGGGATGCGGCCGTACGTCGGCTTGAGACCGACGAGCCCCGTGTACGCCGCCGGTATGCGGATCGAGCCGCCGCCGTCGCTCGCTGATGCGAGCGGCACGAGGCCGCCAGCCACGGCCGCGGCCGACCCGCCGGAGGAGCCGCCGGGCGTTCGTTCGAGATTCCACGGGTTGCGCGTGACGCCGTGCAGCTTCGTCGCCGTGTAGGGCACGAGCCCGAACTCCGACGCGGTCGACTTGCCGAGGAGGATTGCGCCGGCGTCGCGCAGCCGCGACACGTCGGTCGAGTCGTACTCGGCGATCTTGTCGCGGTAGGGCACGGAGCCGTGCGTCGACGGCCAGCCAGCGACATGCTCGAGATCCTTGATGAGCATCGGGACGCCGGCGAAGACGCCCGGGTCATCGCCCGCAGCCACGCGGCGGTCGACCTCCGCCGCCCGCGCGAGCGCGCCTTCGCCATCGAGGAAGCACACGGCGTTGAGACGGGACGCCGCTATGGCGCCGAGCGACGCCTGCACCGTATCCGTCGCCTTCACCTCACCGCGCCGGATCGCGTCCGCGAGCGAGCAAGCATCCTCAAGCCACGGCGTCATACCCAGGTGCGCCTCACCTCCGCGCGCTCACCAGTCCACGAATCGCCAGTGAGCAGTCCATCACCATTCACCAGCGACCAGATTCCAGCCGACTATCCTCGCGGCATCCCCAGCCCGCGCTGGGCGATGATGTTGCGCTGCACCTCCGACGTGCCCGCCGCGATCGTGTACGAGGCGGCCGCAAGATAGTACGACGGGATGCTGCCGAACATGGGCGCGTACGCCGACGCGCGCATCAGCGCCGCCGCCGGACCCAGCAGGCCCATCGCGGCGGCGGCGAACCGCGACTGCAGCTCGGTCGAGTAGAGCTTCGCGACGGAGGCTTCGGCATTCGGCACGAGGCCCTGCCCCTGCATCCATGCGACGCGGTACGCCAGCGTCCGGCCCACCGCGAACTCGATGTGGAGGTCGGCCAGGCGGTGGCGCACGACCGGATCGTCGATGAGCCGCCGGCCGCCGCGCGTCGCCGTCTTCGCGTGCTCGACGAGGTCCTCCAGCAGCCGTAAGGCGAAGACGATGCGCTGGATGCCGGAGCGCTCGAAGTCGAGGGTGGTGGTCGCGACATACCAGCCGCGGTTCAGCTCGCCGACCAGGTTCTCGCGGGGGATGCGCACTTCGTCGAGGAAGAGCTGGTTGAAGGCTGCCGAGTTGAGCATGTTGGTGAGCGGCGTGATGGTGATGCCCGGCGACTTCATGTCCATGAGCAGGTAGCTGATGCCCTTGTGCTTCGGCGCCTCCGGGTCGGTGCGCGCGAGCAGGATGCAGTAGTCGGCCCGGTGCGCGCCCGATGTCCAGATCTTCTGCCCCGTCACCACGAAGTCGTCGCCGTCGATGACGGCGCGCGTCTGCAGCGACGCCAGATCGCTGCCGGCGCCGGGCTCGCTGAACCCCTGGCACCACGACATCTCGCCCCGCGCGATCGGCCCCAGGAAGCGCGCTTTCTGCGCCTCCGTGCCGTGCAGCATCAGCGTCGGGCCGACCATGGCCACGCCCATGCCACCGAAGCCCGGCGCCCGCAGGTACGACATCTCCTCGTTGTAGACGAGCTGCCGCATCGCGCCGGCGCCCAGGCCGCCGTACTCCTTCGGCCACGCCAGCGTCAGCCAGCCACGCTCGGCCAGCTTGCGCTGGAACGCACGGGCGATCTCGGCGTGCTCACGCGGCGCGTCCTCGCGGTCGTTGTAGGCTTCGCGTCCCCACCACTCGGGGAGCTCCGCGCGGACGAAGGCGCGGACCTCCTGGCGGAACGCCTCTTCCTCCTGCTCGAACCTGAAATCCATGCGGCGAATGCTATCACAGGCCGCGCGCGTGCGGCGCAGGCGAACGAGCAGCTGCGCGGCTGCTCTTGAACGCCCGAATGGGTGGCGCTAGTGGCCGCGCTCGTAGGCGCGGTCGCGGCGCGACCCCGCGTAGCCGTTGCCGTCACCGTGCGCGGGCTCGCGCAGGTCTCGGGCGCGCGCGTCCTCGCCCGGGGCCTCGCCGAGCACCTGGCGCAGCAGCTCGCGCAGCTCATCGCCGAGCTTCCCGCCGACGGCGCCCGACGCTGTGCCAGCGACCGTGTGGATGACGCCGCCCTCTCGCCGGCCGTTGTGGCTCGTCCGGGCTTCGGGCTGCTGGCCGCGCTGTGCGCCGGCCAGCAGGCCGTCGCTCGCCACGCCCAGCAGCACACCGACGCCCAGCGCCGCCGCGAGCGTCGCCATCGGCCGCTTCTCGACGTGCTCGCCGATGCGCGTGCGCTCCGCCACGTCGTCCCAGGCGGCCGACGAGAAGTCCTTCACGTCGTCGCGCACGCGGTCCCGGACGCGGTCGATCTTCGTGGCGATCGAGTCGCGCAGCTCGGCTATCTCTCGCTCAATGTCAGCCGATTTCTTGCCCATACCAGGTCCTCGCTCATCGATGCCATGGCCCGTTTCGGGACGATGGAGATGCGCTTCGTATACATGCGGACGAGCAGCGCCGCGACCAGCAGCAGGGCAGCGAGGATCGCCGCCGTGCACAATGCCGCCAGCCAGGCCGGCATGACTAGGTCGAAGGCGAAGTGGACGCCGAGAAACGCGAATGCCAGCGTGAGCAAGCCGGCCACCAGGGCGAGCGCGCCGACTATCGCCGTATTCCGTGCTGCCGCCAGTTGCTCCCGCGTTTCCGCGGCGACGAGCTCGCGCTCCTTGCGCGCGAGGAGCTGCAAGTCGCGTGCGATGTCCTGCAGGTCGGCGCGCACTTCGCGCATCTCTTCGCGGCCACGCTTCAACTGCTCGGAGACCGGTTCGCGCGCGGGCGCCCCGGTGTCTCTTTCCGGCGCGTATGCCATGCCAGCCTCCTAGCGCAGGATGCGCCCGATGAGGAAGCCGCCGACGACGGCACCCGCCAGCGCCTGCATCGGGTGCTCCCGCACGTAGCGCTCGACGTCGTCGATGATCTCCTGCGTGTCGTGTTCGCGGAGGTAGGTGGCGCCGCGCTCCATGGTGTCGGCGGCCTTCGTGCCCACCTCGGCGGTCATGCCACTCTTGCCCTCGGTGCGCTCGCGCAGCTTCTCGGCCGCCGACTGCATGCCGCCCGCGGCGCGGTCGACGCCTTCGTCCGCCTTCTGGCGCGCCTGTTCGGCCGCCTCCTGCGTGCGCTCCTGCATGCGCTGGCCGGCGTCGTCTATGCCGCCCTGCCCGGTGGTGGCGCCGGCGTAGGTCGGCTCGCGGGCCATCGGGCTGTTGTCGACGATATCGTCACGTCGCTGTTCCATGTCGGTGCTCCTTCCGGGTAGCCAACACCAGTTCCCGGACAGTACACATGAACGACCAACGCGGTTCCGTCACGCGCGGGAAACACCAGCTTGCACAAGCGCATCAGGTCGGAGATGCGGCGTCCGTGAAGCGCGCTAGCGCCAGATTCGGAGGACGATGTTCAGTACCACCGTCAGCACAACGCTGAGCAGTAGCGACGTGCCCAGCAGCAGGGCGAAGGAGAAGTTGCCCCGCTCGATGACGATATCGCCCGGCAGCCGGCCCGGGCCGAGCCGTGAAGCGGCGAGAAGCACGAGACCAAGGAGCGTGACGGCAAGCCCGGCGAACACCAGGAGACGCGCGACGCTGTCCATGCCTGTATGCTAGCAGCGAAGCGGGCCCGATCTGTCGCCTCTCATGGCCGCTCTCCAGAGCCCATGTTACGATCGCGCGGTGAGGCTCGAACTGCTCCGCGAACTCTCGATCCCCGGCGATACGAAGATCCTGCTGCTCGTCATCGACGGGCTCGGCGGGCTGCCGAACGAGAGCGGCCGCTCGGAGCTCGAACAGGCGATCATCCCCAAGCTCGACCGGCTGGCGCAGGAATCGCTCTGCGGGCTGACCATCCCGGTCGCCTACGGCGTCACGCCTGGAAGCGGTCCAGGCCACCTCGCGCTGTTCGGATACGACCCGGAGATCTACACCGTCGGCCGCGGCGTCCTCGAGGCGCTCGGCGTCGACTTCGACCTGCAGCCGGCGGACGTCGCCGCCCGCGGCAACTTCTGCACGGTCGACGCGCAGGGCCGCATCATCGACCGGCGCGCCGGCCGCATCCCGACGACGGAGTCCGCGGCCGTGGTCGAGAAGCTGGCGTCGATCAAGGTCGACGGCGCCGAGGTGTTCGTCCAGCCGGTGAAAGACCACCGGTTCCTGCTGGTGCTGCGGGGAGAAGGGCTGGCCGACGGCATCGCCGACACGGACCCGCAGCGCGAGGGCAGGGAACCGCTGCCCGCGCGCGCCCTCAACCCCGCCGCCGGACGGACCGCCGCCCTGATCAACGAGTGGGTCGCCCGCGCGCGCGACGTCATCCGCGACGAGCCGCGCGCGAACTGCCTGACGCTGCGTGGCATCGCCAGGCGGCCGGCGATGCCGTCGCTGCCAGAAGTGACCCGGATGCGGATGGCGGCCATCGCCGCATACCCGATGTATCGCGGGCTGGCAGCGCTCGTGGGGATGGACGTGATCAAGACGGGCACCACCTTCGCGGACGAGGTCGCGACGCTGAAGGAGCACTGGGCCGAGTACGACTTCCATTTCATCCACTACAAGCCGGCGGACGCGGCAGGCGAAGACGGCGACTTCCAGGCGAAGGTGGCGGCCCTCGAAGAGGTCGATGCATTCATTGACGAGCTGCACGGGCTGCAGGCGAGCGTGTTCATGGTGGCCGGCGACCATTCGACGCCGTCGGTGCTGAAGGGACATTCGTGGCATCCGGTGCCGTTCCTCCTCCACCCCAGCAACTACACGCAGGCAGACAACACCGAAGGCTTCAACGAAAAGGGCTGCGCGAAGGGCGTGCTCGGCGTGTTCCCGGCGAAGCACGCCCTATCGCTGGCGATGGCGTACGCCGGCCGGCTGACGAAGTACGGAGCATGAGATGCGGCGCACGCCGATAGCGGCCGGGAACTGGAAGATGAACCTCCTGCGCGACGAGGCGCTCGCGCTCGCGCGGGCGCTGCGCGACGTCGCCGGTGACGTGACGGACGCGGAGACCGTGGTATGTCCGCCATTCCTCTACCTCCACGACATACGGACGCTCGTGGACGGCTCGAGCATCCGCGTCGGAGCGCAGGACGTCTACTGGGAGGAGAAGGGCGCCTTCACGGGCGAGGTGAGCGTGACGCAGGTCGCCGAGGCTGCCGAGTACGTGATCATCGGCCACAGCGAGCGGCGCCAGTACTTCGGCGAGACCGATGAGACCGTGAACCGCAAGGTGAAGGCCGCGCTCGGGCACGGACTGAAGCCCATCATGTGCGTCGGCGAGCTGCTGGAGCAGCGGCAGCGCGGGGAGACGGAGGCGGTCCTCGTGGGTCAGGTGCGCGGCGGCCTCGCCGGCGTGACCGTCACGCCCGACGTCGTCATCGCGTACGAGCCCGTGTGGGCCATCGGCACCGGGCTCGCCGCCGACGCACGGACGGCGCAGGAGACGATCCGCCTCCTGCGGGACACCGTGCGCGGCATCGCCGGGGACGTCGCCGGCGAGACGCGCGTGCTTTACCGCGGCTCGGTCACAGCGGACAACATTGCGGAGTTC
>DATMAH010000342.1:0-3926 GCA_035583735.1 Dehalococcoidia bacterium | reverse complement strand
ACCACCGGCTACGACTTCCTGAACGCCGTCAACGGCATCTTCGTCGATGGCCGGCACCGCCGCGCCTTCGACCGCCTCTATGCCCAGTTCACGGGCCGCGACGTCAACTTCCGTGAGCTGGCGAACGGCACGAAGAAGATGATCATGCTCGTCTCCTTCGCCAGCGAGGTGAACCTCCTCGCCCACGCGCTCGACCGCATCTCCTCCAGCCACCGCTGGTACCGCGACTTCACCCGCAACAGCCTCGTCTTCGCCCTGCGCGAGATCATCGCCTGTCTCCCCGTCTATCGCACGTACGAGACGGCGCCCGGCGCGCCCGCGGCGGACCGCGACCGCCGCTACGTCGGGGCCGCCGTCGCCGAAGCGAAGCGGCGGAATCCCCGCACCGCGGAGTCGCTGTTCGACTTCGTCCGCGACACCCTCCTCTTCGACAACATCAACACCTTCCGTCCGGAGGACCGGCCGGGTGTCGTCAGCTTCGTGCTGAGCTTCCAGCAGCTCACGGGCCCGGTGATGGCGAAGGGCGTCGAGGATACCGCCTTCTACGTCTACAACCGGCTCGTATCGCTCAACGAGGTTGGCGGCAACCCGAGCCGTTTCGGCACCCCCCTCGCCGCGTTTCACCGCGCGAACGTCGCCACGTGCCGCCGCTGGCCGCACACGCTCACCGCATCGTCGACGCACGACACGAAGCGCAGCGAAGACGTCCGGGCCAGGATCAACGCGCTCTCGGAGATGCCCGTCGAATGGCGCGCCGCGGTCGCCCGGTGGTCGGCGCTCAACCGCGCGCTGAAGACGGACGTGGACGGCCAGCCGGCGCCCGACGCCAACGACGAGTACCTGCTCTACCAGACGCTCGTCGGCGCCTGGCCCCTGCGCGGCCCGCAGGGCGGCTTCGTCGACCGCATCGTGCAGTACATGCGAAAGGCCACGAAGGAGGCGAAAGTCCACACGAGCTGGGTCAACGCCAACGAAGGCTACGACCGCGCCGTCGAAGGGTTCGTGCGCAGCGCCCTCGGCGACGGCCTCCAGACGGAGTGTGCGCGCGACATCGGCGCGTTCGCCGCCACCGTCGCGCCATACGGCGCCCTCAACTCGCTCTCGGCGCTCGTCCTCAAGATCGCCGCGCCCGGCGTGCCCGACACCTACCAGGGCACCGATCTCTACGACTTCAGCCTCGTCGACCCCGACAACCGCCGGCCGGTGGACTACGACGAGCGCCAGCGCCTTCTCCTCGAACTCGACAAGCGCGGGCAGGACAGCCTGCCTGCGCTCATCGGCGACCTCACCGGCGATATCGAGCAGCCGGCGGCGAAGCTCTTCGTCCTGTCCCGCGCGCTCCGGTTCCGCTCGCAGAACATCGACCTGTTCCGGCGGGGCGACTACGTTCCACTCTTCGCGACAGGCTCGCGCGGCACGCACGTCGTAGGCTTCGCGCGCCGCCACGGACGCGCGTGGGCGATCGCCGCCGCCCCGCGGCTCGTGCGCGGCATTGCAGCCTCCGCCGCGGGGCCCATTGCAGCCGAGGTCTGGGGCAACGCCGCGCTGCGCCTTCCTCGCGGCGCGCCGGACGCCTGGGTGGACGCGTTCACCGGAGCGGACGTCACCTCGTCGCGAGAGCGCGGACCGCGCGCGCTCTACGCGCGCGACCTCTTCGCGCGCTTTCCGCTGGCGCTGCTGCGGCCCGCGTGAACGCGGCCGCTATGCAGCCGGCCGCTGTCGCTGGAGCTCCGGCATCACCTCGCGCTGGAAGAAGCGGATGAAGCCCTCCTGGTCCGGCCCGACAGCGTGCACGTACACGTGGTCGAAGCCCTCGCGCTCGTACTCCCGGATCTTCTCGACGTAGCGCCCTGGCTCCGGGCCGCAGACGATCAGCTTCGCGATCTGGTCTTCCGTCACGTCCTGCGTCGCCTGCTCGAAGTGGCGCGGCAGCGGCAGCTCCACGGTCAGCTCACCCTGCACCGCCGCGTTCGGCCAGACCTTGCGCGCGATGCGCTTCGCCTCCGCCTCGTCCTCGTGCCAGCACACCGTCACCTGCCCCAGCTTCGGCTTCGACGCGCCGCCCCCCTCGACGAACGCATCCAGCACCTGCTGGTTCGGCGCCGTCGCCACGAGCCCGTCGCCGATCTCGGCCGCCATCATCGCCGACCCCTTGCCCGACGCCGCGACCAGCACAGGCGGCGGCTGGTCGGGCAGCGTGTACAGGCGCGCGTCCTGCACCGAGTAGTACTCGCCGTAGTACTCCACGTTCTCGCCCGTCCACAGCTTCCGCATCACCTCGACCGCCTCGGCCAGCATCTCCTGCCGCACGGAGATCGAGGGCCAGCCCTGCGCCAGGATGTGCTCGTTCAGGTTCTCCCCCGTCCCGACGCCCAGCATGAAGCGGCCCGGCATCATCGCCGCCGCCGTCGCCGCCGCCTGCGCGATGATCGCCGGATGGATGCGCATGATCGGCGCCGTCACGCCCGTCCCGAGCCGGAGCCGCTCTGTCGCGTGCGCGATACCGCCGATCACGGACCAGACGAATGGGCTGTGCCCCTGCGCGTCTACCCATGGATGATAGTGGTCCGAGATCATGGCGAACTCGAATCCCGCTTCCTCCGCCATCGCCGCGTAGCGCACCAGGTCGTTCGGCATGTGCTCTTCCGAAGACAGCGCGAAGCCGTATGACGTCATGCAGCACCTCCTGCCCCATCGTACGGGCGTAGAGGCGCGCGCGGGCGAGGACACGCGGCATTCCGCGGCGGTTGTCACACCGCCGTCAGCGCCGTCCTCCCGCTCGCAGCGCCGCCGTCACTTCGCCGGCGTGTGCTCGCGGCCGCTGCGGATCAGCCCTTCCTGCGCGACGGAGGCCAGCCGCACGCCGCGCCGGTCATACATCTCGCCGAAGATGAGCGCGCGGGCGTTGTGTGCCGCGGGGCTCTCGCTGGTGTACAGGATCCAGTCGTCGAAGCGCGGCGGATGGTGGAACCACATCGCGTGGTCCAGGCTCGCCGACGACGCCATGTGCGCGACCGCCGATCCCGGCCGCCCGATGCCGTGCGCGTGCCGCACCGTCGCGATGAGGCCGCGGTCGCTGGCGTACACCAGCACCGCCGCGTGCACGACGTCGTCGTCCGGCAACGTGCCGCGCGGCCGCACCCAGACGCGCCGCCGCGGGATCTCGCCCGCCAGGTCGTCCGCCCCCTGCCACGACCGGATCTCGATGGGGCTGTAGCGGATCCACGGCGGCGGCGGCTCCCCCTCGTTGCGCTCGTTGCGAAATGCGTCCCAGTCCGGCAGGCCGTCCGGCCCCGGCACGTCCGGCGCGGCGGCCTGGTGCGAGATCCCCTCCTCCGGCCGCGCGAAGCTGCACGAGAGGTTGAAGATCGCCTCGCCCGACTGGTACGCCACGACATCGCGCGTCGTGAACGTCCGCCCATCACGGATCCGGTAGACGACGTAGCGGATCGGCACGCGGTGCTTGCCCGGCCGCAGGAAGTACGCGTGCAGCGAGTGCAGGTGCCCCTCGCCGACCGTGCGATACGCCGCCACCACGGACTGCGCCGCCACGAGCCCGCCGAACAGCCGCCGCTCCCCCGGCCCCGGGTCCCCGAGAAAGAGGTCGCGGTCCAGCCGCTCGAGCTCCAGCAGGTGCAGGAGCTCCGTCAGCTCCTTCGATTGCTCCACCATCGCCCCATGGTAATCGTCGCCCCGGTCACGGGCTATGGAGGACGACGCGCATGCCCGGCGACGCACAGTGCATGGCGTGCGAGCGACATGCCAGCGGCTACTCCAGCACGCCGTCCTTGCGCCGCTCCAGCACCTCGCGGATGCCGCCGTCCTTCACCTCGTACACGCGCGTCGCCACCCGGTCGAGGATCCCCGGATCGTGGCTGGCGCAGATGATCGTGCCGTCGTACGTCTCCAGCGCGTCGATCAGCTTG
>DATMAH010000341.1:0-16706 GCA_035583735.1 Dehalococcoidia bacterium | reverse complement strand
AGAAGGCGGCCGGTCATGGATCCTTCATAAACGGACCGCCGCCCCTTGCTAGAATGAAGCCGGAGCCGGACGAACGTTCTCCGGCCGGAAGGAAGAGGCAACTAGCCATGGCCGCCACCGCCAAGACCCTGCTCCTCATGGGAGTCCTCACCGGCCTCCTCGGGGCCCTCGGCTATCTGTTCCTGGGGGGGTTGACGGGACTGATTTTCTTCGTGGTCATCGCCGGCGTCTTCAACCTGGGCGCCTACTGGTTCTCCGACAAGCTGGCGCTGCGCATGGCCGGCGCCCGCGAGGTGACGCCGGAGGAGGCGCCGCGCCTGCACCGCATCGTCGACGAGGTGGTCTCCCTGACGAGCCTGCCGAAGCCGAAGGTCTACATCGTCGACAACCCGTCGCCGAACGCCTTCGCCACCGGCCGTAACCCCAAGCACGCCGTCGTCGCCGCCACCACCGGCATCATGAACCTGCTCGATGACCGCGAGCTCAGGGGCGTGATGGCCCACGAGCTGGGCCACGTCGGCAACCGCGACATCCTCATCGGCGCCGTCGCCGCCGTCGTCGCGGGCGCCATCTCCTGGATCACCACGAGCATGATGTGGGGCATGATGTTCGGCCGCCGCCAGGAGAACGGACTGCTGGCGCTGCTCGCCATCATCCTCATGCCCATCGCCGCCACCATCGTCCAGCTCTCCATCTCGCGCACCCGCGAGTACGAGGCGGACCGCACCGGCGCGAAGGTCACGCACGACCCCGACGCCCTGGCCGATGCGCTGCTGAAGCTGCACCAGGGCGCCATGACGCGGCCGATGCAGGTCAACCCGTCGACCGCCCACATGTACATCGTCAATCCGCTGGCAGGCTTCCGGGGCGAGAACTTCTCCCGCCTGTTCAGCACCCACCCGCCCATCGAGGAGCGCGTCGAGCGCCTGCGCAAGATGGCCCGCGGCGGCTAACAGGACCGCGTTCGCACGCGGCAACGGCAACGGCCCCTCCCATCCTGAAGGGGCCGATCTCAATCGTCTCAACCGGCAGCGCTACGCGCGCCGGCGCTCCGTCTGCGAGAGCACGCGCTTGCGCAGGCGCAGCGACTTCGGCGTCACCTCCAGCATTTCGTCGTCGCGGATCCATTCCAGCGCCTGCTCCAGCGACATCTTCCGCGAAGGCAGGAGCTGCACCGCGATGTCCGACGTCGACGAGCGGATGTTGGTCAGCTTCTTCTCGCGCGTGATGTTGACGTTGATGTCCTCCTCGCGCGCGTTCTCGCCCACCACCATGCCCTCGTAGACGCGCTCGCCCGGCTCGATGAACATGACGCCGCGGTCCTGCAGGTGCTCGATGGCGTACGCCGTCACCACGCCGGTCCGGTCGGCCACGAGGGCGCCGTTCTGGCGGTGCGGGATGTCGCCCTGCCACGGCTCGTAGCCGTCGAAGAGGTGGTTCAGCAGGCCGGTGCCCCGCGTGTCCGTGAGGAACTGCCCCCGGAAGCCGATCAGGCCGCGCGACGGAATACGGTACTCCAGGCGCACGCGGCCGGTGCCGTGGTTCGCCATGTTCAGCATGCGGCCCTTCCGCGCGGCGACCGCCTGCGTCACGACGCCCACGTAGTCCTCCGGCACGTCGACCACCAGCAGCTCCATCGGCTCGTGCTGCTGGCCATCGATGACGCGCGTGATCACCTCCGGCTTCGAGACGGAAAGCTCGAAGCCCTCGCGCCGCATCGTCTCGATCAGCACCGCCATCTGCAGTTCGCCGCGGCCGGACACCTTGAAGCTGTCGGCGGAGTCGCCCGGCTCGAGCTGCAGGGCGACGTTGGTGAGGATCTCGCGCTCCAGCCGGTCCTTCAGGTTGCGCGACGTCACCCACTGCCCTTCCTTGCCGGCGAACGGCGACGTGTTGATCGAGAAGAGCATGCTCACCGTCGGCTCGTCGACGACGACGCGCGGCAGCGCGACCGGGTTCTCGCGGTCGGCGATCGTGTCGCCGATGTGCACTTCCTCGAATCCCGCGAGGGCGACGATGTCGCCCGGCCCCGCCTCGCGCACCTCCACGCGGTCGAGTCCCTCGAACGCGTACAGGTACGAAACGCGCCCCGTTCCGACGGCGCCGTCCCGCCGCACCAGGGCGACATCCTGCTTCGGCTCAATGCGCCCGTTGAAGACGCGCCCGATCGCCAGCCGCCCGACGAACTCCGAATAGTCCAGGTTCAGCACCAGCATCTGCAGCGGCGCTGCCGGGTCGAACGACGGCGCCGGGATGGTGCGCACGATCTCGTCGAACAGCAGGTCGAGCCGGTGGTCGTCGCCGTCGGGCGACGTGCGGCAGACGCCGTCGCGCGCGACCGCGTACAGCACCGGGAACTCGAGCTGCTCCTCCGTCGCGTCCAGGTCGATGAAGAGGTCGTAGATCTCGTTCAGGACCTCCTGCGGCCGCGCGTCCTTGCGGTCGATCTTGTTGACCACGACGATCGGCGGCAGCCCCAGCTCCAGCGCCTTCTTCAGCACGAAGCGCGTCTGCGGCAGGGGCCCCTCGCTCGCGTCGACCAGCAGCAGCACGCCGTCGACCATCTTCAGCGTGCGCTCCACCTCACCGCCGAAGTCGGCATGCCCTGGCGTGTCGACGATGTTGATCTTCACGCCCCCGTAGCGGACCGACGTGTTCTTGGCGAGGATGGTGATGCCCTTCTCGCGCTCCAGGTCGTTCGAGTCCATCACGCGCTCCACGACCTCCTGGTTCTCCCGGAAGACGCCGCTCTGCCAGAGCATCGCGTCGACCAGCGTCGTCTTGCCGTGGTCGACGTGGGCGATGATGGCGACGTTGCGCAGGTCGTCGCGCCGGGTGGCGGCCGCCTGTTTCGGGGCCGCGGGGTCAGCCGTGGTCAATGTGCCTCCTCGGGCGCGCCGATCCGCCGTCCGGTCTCCCGGGCGCGGCTCGTCCTCCTTCGGTCGATGGGGAATGAGCGCCGCTTCGCCTACAGCGTAGCAGGTGCCCTCGCCGCGTCATCCGCATCGCGATCCGTCCCGTGGATGGGCCACAGCCGGCGCCCGGCGGCGGGCGCCACCATCGTTATGTAACAGAAGCGTCGCAATACCGAACGCACCCCTTGCGCCCATTGCAACCCGTCGTGACGTCTGCCTAGGATGCAGGCGTCACACAAGCATCGCTCCCCCAGCATCCCGGAGTTTCGTTTTGATTGCAGCCGCACGGCGGCTTCGGCCGCCCCTGTCCGTCCTCGTGCCCGTCGTCACCGGCCTCGCTCTCGTCGCCGGCATCGCCGCCAGCTCGTCCGCCGGCGAAGCGGCCGAGGCCCCACAGCCGGTCCGCGCCTTCGACGAGGCGCAGATGGTCGTGTACTACGGCACGCCCCGCACCAGCGGTCTCGGCGTGCTCGGCCGCTGGGACGCGGCCGGGGCGGCGCGCCAGGTGCAGGCGCGCGCGGAGACGTTCGACCGGCTGAACGGCGACCGCGGCGTGGTGCCCGCCATGGAGGTCATCTACGGCATGGTCACGGCGGAGGCCGGCCCCCGCGGCGACCACGTCGCCTACCTCTCCGACGACGAGATCCAGCCGTACCTGGATGCGGCGGAGGAACTGGACCAGCAGGTCATCCTCGACCTCCAGATCGGCCGCAACGACCCTTCGTCCGAGATCGACCGCATCGACCACCTGCTCAAGAACCCGCGCGTCCACGTCGCCATCGACCCCGAGTACGCCGTCGGGCCGCGGGGCGTCCCGCTGCAGACGCTCGGCCGCATCACCGGCGACGAGGTGAACGAGGTGCAGGAGGCCGTGCGGCGCATCGTCGAGGAGCACGACCTGCCGCCGAAGATGGTCGTCGTGCACCAGTTCATGGACGGCACGATCGTCGACGGCGAGGCCATCGAGCGCATCGGCGGCGTCGACCTCGTGCTGAACATGGACGCCTGGGGCGACGTCGCCGCCAAGAAGCGCATGTACGAGCACTTCGCGGCGAAGCCGTGGGCGCACAACCGCTCGTACAACGTCTTCCTCCGGCTCGACAGCGCCGTCTCGAGCGAGGAAGAGCTGCTGCGGCTCGCGCCGACGCCCGATATGTTCATGTACCAGTAGCGGCATCTCGCCGCCTGGCAGCCGGATGGCTCGGCCACAGGCGGCGCCGTCGTCCTCTCCCGGTGGACTGTTGGCGGCCGCCCCGGCTGCCCTATCCTCTGGTGCGGGAGGATCATCGATGGCGCTCACGCTCTTCTCGCTCGACGGCAAGGTGGCGCTGGTGACGGGCGCGAACGGGGGCCTCGGCCTGGCGATGGCGCGCGGCCTCCGCGACGCCGGCGCGACGGTATGTGTCACCGGCCGCGACCCCGCGAAGAACGCCGCGGTCGCGCGAGAGTTCGGCGCGGACGCCGTCTTCCAGCTTGACGTGACGGACGAGCGCGCGGTGGCCGGTGTCGTCGGCGCGGTCGTGTCCCGCTTCGGCCGGCTCGACGTGCTGGTGGCCAACGCAGGCAACTTCGCCGGCGGACGCGTACACGAACTGACATCCGAGGGCTGGCGCGACGTCCTCGATGCGCACCTGACCGGCCCGTTCTTCTGCGCGAAGCACGCCAGCGCGGCGATGATCGAGCGGGGTGAAGGCGGGAAGATCATCCTCATCGGCTCGATCTATGCGCAGTTCGGGCCGCCGGACTTCTCGAACTACGCGGCGGCGAAGGCCGGTCAGCTCGGCCTCATGCGGTCACTGGCCGTGGAACTCTGCAAGCACGACATCCAGGTGAACGCCATCCTCCCCGGCTACTTCGACACCGACATGAGCGCCGGCATCCCGGCATGGCTCCGCGATGACCTCGTCCGCAAGACGCCCGCCGGCCGCTTCGGGCAGCCGGACGAGCTCGTCGGCGCCGCCGTGTTTCTCGCGAGCGCGGCCTCGCACTTCGTTACGGGCGCGGCCATCGTCGTGGACGGCGGCTACTCCGTCGCCGACCGCATGGTGCACGGCCTTCCGGACTAGCGGCGTCAGAGCACGTATGCGGCGACCAGCGCGAAGTGCACGGCGCTGCCGGCGATGACGAAGGCGTGAAACACCTCGTGGTAGCCGAAGACGCGCGGCAGCGGGTCGGGACGCCGCAGCGCGTAGACGACGGCGCCGACCGAGTACAGCACACCGCCGAACGCCAGCGCCGCCAGCGCCCCCGGCGCCATGCTCGTCACCAGCGCCGGCGCCGCCGCGAGCGCGAGCCACCCGAGCCCCAGGTACAGGCTCACGCTGAGCCAGCGCGGGGCGTCCGGCCAGGACATCTTCATCGCGATGCCACATCCCGCCAGCGCCCAGACGACGGACAACATCGGGATGCCCCACGCATCGCTGACGACGACGAGGCAAAACGGCGTGTAGCTCCCGGCGATCAGCACGAAGATCGTCGAGTGGTCGATGCGCATCATGATGCGGCGCAGCCGCGGCGGCCACGGCACCAGGTGATACGACGCGCTCGTCGCATAGAGCAGCATCAGGCTGGATGCGAAGACGGCTGCGCCGGCGTAGGCGCGCGGGCTATCCGCCAGCAACAACAGCAGCACGAGCCCGAACGGCACCAGCAGCGCCGTCACGCCATGCAGCGCCCCGCGGAGCAGCGGCCGCGGAGCGGCGGGCGCGCTGGTCGCCGGGCCTGTGCTCGTGCGCGCCATCATTCGCTGTCTGGCGAGGCCGGGGGCGTCTCGGGTGGCCGCATGAACGACTGCAGAAAAGTGTCCGGCCGCAGGCTCATGATCGCCTCCGACCACTCCACGTAGCGACGGAACGCCCCGCTGCCCATCCGCATCATCTCGAGCTGGTACCGCATGGATTCCGCCCGCCCGCCGAGGAATTCGCCGAGCGCCAGCATCGCCTTGGCTTCAGCCTCCCACACCTTCTGGTACTGCTCGACAAAGCTGATCATCTCGTCGCTCACGTCCAGCAGGGCGGCCAGCCGCGGCATGCCGCGCGGACGCGAGGACGCACGGGATGAGGGGCGTTCGCGAGCTTCAGCCATCGTGGTTACAGGGTACGCGATCCGGCGCTGGCGCCGGTGTCCGCCTGCGCCGGCACTTCCGGCCGTAGCGTGGCGACGAACGGCAGGTTCCGGAATCGCTGCCGGTAATCCAGCCCGTAGCCCACCACGAACTCGTCCGGGATCTCGAAGCCCACGTACGCCAGCGGCGTCTCCACCAGCCGGCGGGCGCGCTTGTCGAGCAGGGCGCAGACGGCGAGGCTCGCCGGCCCACGCGCCTCCAGCAGCCGCACGAGGCTGTGCAGCGTCATCCCCGTGTCGACGATGTCCTCGACGATGAGGACGTCTCGTCCCTGGATGTTCTCCGTCAGGTCCTGCACGATGCGGACGGCGCCGCTGCGGTCGCCCTCGTAGGACGAGATGGTCATGAAGTCGATGCTGACCGGCAGCGCGATGTGCCGCATCAGGTCCGCCATGAACGGCGCCACGCCCTTCAGCACGCCGACCAGCAGCGGCTCGCGGCCCGCATAGTCGCGCGTGATCTGGGCGCCCAGCTCGTTCACCCGGCGCTCGATCTGGCTGGCGCTGATCAGCACCTCGCCCGGGGCCATGCGGTCGGCGCCCTCGGCCATGCCGATACCGTACCGCGCCAGCAGGCTCAGGTAATCGCGGCGATACAGCAGCTTGACCTGGACCTCCGGGTGCAGCTCGCGCAACCGCCTGATCTTGCGGTGCTTGTCCGTCACCAGCCCCTGCTTCAGCGTTGTGAGCTCAATGTAGAGGTCGAGGTCCGGCAGGTAGAAGTCGGGCGCGAACGCCTCGATGACGCGGCCGTCGGCGCCATGCCGCAGCGGGAACGTCCGCGGCTCGTACTGCCAGCGCACGCCGTAGAAGTCGAGGAGCGCCGCGAACTCCTCCTCGCTCTCGTGCGCGAACCGCGCGTCCTCGATCGTTGTGGCGGGCGACCGGGCGGCGAGCGGTTGCGGTCTCATCTCAGGCCGTGATCCCCTGGACGATGTGCTGCATCGCCACCTCGACGTGACGGAGGAGTTCGGCCGGCGGCTCGTCCGGCGCCGTCGCGGAGGCCTGCGGCTTCATCAGGTGGTCCGCGAACGCGCCGATGACCGTGACGACGAGCTGCTTCGCCAGCTCGTCGACCGCCTCCGTGCGCAGCAGCCCCTGCTCCGCGTAGTGACGCATGATGCGCGCCTCCGCCCGCTCCCAGCGCTCGACCAGCACGCGGTATTCCTCCGCGGCCACCGGGTCCTCGGCCATCGCCTCAACCATCATCACCTTCATGAGGTCGCGGTTCTGGTAGATGAACTCCAGCGCGAGCGTCGCCAGCAGGGGGATCGCCTCCCGCGGCCCCACCACGATCTCAGCCCGCTCCAGGTTCTCGAGCGCCTGCGTGAAGCCGCGCTCTTCGATGAGCGCCTCGAAGAGCTCCCGCTTCGACGCGAAGTGATAGTAGATCGCGGCGTCGGTGATGCCGGCCGCCTGCGCAATGTCGCGCACGCTCGTGCGGGCGAAGCCCTTCTCGGAGAACAGGCGGAGTGATGCGTCGAGGATCTGCTTGCGCGTCAGAGGGCCGCGGCGGACGCGTCTCCCGCGCCCGGGCGCCTCTGCTGAAACCGGCCTCGCAGTGGTCAATGGCACCCCCGGCCTACGATCGCAGCCTAAGCCAGCCCTCATGCCGTGTCAAACGATCATTCACCTACGCCCTTTCCGTACCACGCGCCCACCGGCTACGATACGCCGACAGCGATCACCGCGGACGCGGAGGAAGCAGTATGTCGTCCGGTCTCCCTTTCGGCGTCGGCCACCGTGTCAGCTTCAGCAAGACCGTGACGGACGAGGCCGTCCGCGCCTTCGCCCAGGCCTCCGGAGACGACCAGCCGCTGCACCTGGACGAGGCCTTCGGCGCCCGCACCCGCTTCGGGAAGCGCATTGCCCACGGCATGCTCCCCGCCGGATTCATCTCGGCCGCGCTCGGCACCAGGCTGGCGCCCGGCCGCGTCGTGATCTACCTCGGTCAACAGCTCCGCTTCCGCCGGCCCGTCGGCATCGGCGACACCATCACCGCCGAGCTCGAGGTCACCGCCATCGACGAGGAGAAGCGCATCGTGACGCTCCGGACAGATTGCCTGAACCAGCACGGCGAGGCCGTCGTCACCGGCGAGGCCACCGTCCTCATCGACGACCTGCGGGACTGAACCTGCCCGCAGCCCCTATTCCGGGAAGGTCACCAGGGACGTGGTGCTCTCGATGCCGGGCACGGAGCGAATCTTGTCGCTCAGGATAGGCGGCACGTCCCGCAGCGACTCAACTTCAAGCTCAACGACGATGTCGTACGGTCCCATTACCTCGTGCAGCTCGACCACGCCCGGGATCTGGCTGATCGCGCCGACGACATCCCGCGTCGCTCCGGGATTGGTGACTACCAGGACGTAGGCCTTGATCATCGCGCCTCCTGCGCTCTCTCTGCCATGGGGTGCAGCGGCCGCCCGGCCGATACTCAACGGACGGCCCGCCTCGGATATACCGGGTGAGGCCTGTGCGCGTCAATCGGCGCTATAGATGTGTCCGATTAGTCGCCGTTCACGGTGTGCGTTAGAATGATGTAGACGCCTCGCTCAGGCGCGGCGGCCGTGACGGCAGGAGAGTCGGCGCGGTAGAGGCAATCGTGGTCGACGACATCTTTCAGACCGACCCCATCTCCGCGCTCGGACTTCCCCCACCCGTCTCGATCGACCGTTCTGCCAGCGTTGGCGAGGCGCTCGAAGCCGTCAAGAAGCACGGCATGGGCTATGTGCTCGTGGTCGACGCGGACGGCCGTCCGGCCGGCATGATGAGCGAGCGCGAGGTGCTGATGCGCATCGTCGCCCGCGACGTCAAGTACGATGAAGGCGTCGAGGCGTTCATGTCGCGCACCGTCGACGCGCTGACGGAGAAGGACCCGATCGCCCGCGCCGTCTCGATGATGCAGGCCTCGGGCGAGCTTAACATTCCGATCGTCAACGAGACCGGCCGCGCCACGGCCGTGCTGAGGACGATCGACATCATCCACTTTCTGGCGGAGGCCTTCCCTGCGCAGGTGCTGAACCTGCCACCGCGGCCTCACCAGCCGATACTTGAGCCGGAGGGTGCCTAGTGGCCACGCTGACCAGACAGTCCGGGGAGCCGACACAGCAAGAACTACAGGAGCTGGACCGCGTAACCATCCGCTTCGCCGGTGACTCCGGCGACGGCATGCAGCTCACCGGCACGCAGTTCACCAAGACGTCCGCCGTCGTGGGCAACGACATCAGCACCTTCCCGGACATCCCCGCCGAGATCCGCGCCCCTCAGGGCTCGCTCCCCGGCGTCAGCGGCTTCCAGGTCAGCTTCTCCAGCTACGAGATCTACACGCCCGGCGACGCGCCCGACGTGCTCGTCGCGATGAACCCCGCCGCCCTCAAGACGAACATCGGCGACCTCCCCCGCGGCGGCATCCTCGTCGTCAACGAGGACGAGTTCAACGAGACGAACCTCAAGAAGGCGGCCTACGCGTCCAACCCGCTCGAGGACGGCAGCCTGCAGGCGTACCGCGTCTACCGTGTGCCGATCTCGACGCTCAACGCCCGCGCGCTGAAGGACAGCGGCCTCACGGCCGTCCAGATCGACCGCTGCAAGAACATGTTCGCGCTCGGCCTCATGTACTGGATGTACAGCCGGCCGATGGACACCACGCTGCGCTGGATCGACCAGAAGTTCGCCAAGAACCCCGAGGTTGCCGAAGCGAACAAGCGCTCGCTCAAGGCCGGCTACAACTTCGGCGAGACCACCGAGATGTTCGCCTCGCACTACCACGTGCCGAAGGCGAAGCAGAAGCCCGGCCTGTACCGCAACATCACCGGCAACGAGGCGACGGCACTGGGCTTCCTCACGGCGTCGAAGCTCGCCGGCCGGCCGCTGTTCTACGGGAGCTACCCCATCACGCCGGCCAGCGACATCCTGCACGAGCTGTCGCGCTTCAAGCGGTTCGGCGTCAAGACGTTCCAGGCGGAAGACGAGATCGCGGCCGTCGGTGCGGCGATCGGCGCGTCATTCGGCGGCGCGCTCGGCCTCACGGGCACCAGCGGCCCCGGCCTCGCCCTCAAGAGCGAGGCGATCGGCCTCGCGGTGATGGTCGAGCTGCCGCTCGTCGTCATCGACGTGCAGCGCGCCGGCCCCAGCACCGGCATGCCCACGAAGACGGAGCAGGGCGACCTGCTGCAGGCGATGTTCGGCCGCAACGGCGAGTCGCCGGTCGGCGTCGTCGCTCCGGCCTCGCCCTCCGACTGCTTCACCATGGCGATCGAGGCCTGGCGGCTGGCCATCAAGTACCGCACGCCGGTGATCTACCTCTCCGACGGCTACCTGGGGATGGGCTCGGAACCGTGGCTCGTGCCTGACTTCGACGCGATGGAGAAGATCGACCCGAACTTCGCGCCGCCCCACGACCCGAACTTCAAGCCCTACGCGCGCGATCCGCAGACGCTGGCGCGCCCGTGGGCGATCCCCGGTACCCCCGGCCTCGAACACCGCATCGGCGGCCTCGAGAAGTCCGACATCACCGGCAACGTGAGCTACGACGCCGCCAACCACGACCGCATGGTGCGCTTCCGCGCCGAGAAGGTCGCCCGGATGGTGCAGGACGTGCCGGACGTCGAAGTCAACGGCGACCCGGAGGCGGACCTCCTGGTGCTGGGGTGGGGCAGCACGTACGGCGCGATTACGTCCGCGGTGCAGCGCTGCCAGGCGAAGGGGATGAGCGTCGCCTCCGCGCACCTGCGCTACCTCAATCCGCTGCCCGCCAACCTCGAGCAGGTGCTGCGGCGGCCGAAGCGCGTCCTCATGCCGGAGATCAACCTCGGGCAGATGCGGATGCTGCTGCGCGCGCGCTACCTCATCGACATCGAGGGCCTGAACAAGGTGTCCGGCCGCCCGTTCACAATAGCCGAGGTCGAGAACAAGATCGCAGAGATCCTGGGATAAGAGGCGCGACATGGTAACAGCGACGCGAGACGACAGGGCAGACGGCAACGTCCCGGTGCTGACGCGAAAGGATTTCGTATCGGACCAGGAGGTGCGCTGGTGCCCCGGGTGCGGCGACTACTCGATCCTGGCACAGACGCAAAAGGTGATGCCGGACCTGGGGCTGCCGCGCGAGAAGATCGTCTTCATCTCCGGCATCGGCTGCTCCAGCCGCCTGCCGTATTACATGAACACGTTCGGCTTCCACAGCATCCACGGCCGCGCCCCGACGATCGCCAGCGGCCTGAAGGCGGCGCGTCCCGACCTCAGCGTCTGGGTCGTGACGGGCGACGGCGACGCGCTGAGCATCGGCGGCAACCACATCCTGCACGTGCTGCGCCGCAACGTGGACCTGCAGATCATCCTGCACAACAACGAGATCTACGGGCTGACGAAGGGCCAGTACTCCCCGACGTCGGAGCTCGGCAAGCGCACCAAGTCGTCGCCCTACGGCACCATCGACGCCCCGCTGCACCCGCTCAGCGTCGCCATCGGCGCGGAGGCGACGTTCGTCGCCCGCGCGATCGACACCGACGCGGCGCTGCTGCAGAACGTGCTCGAGCGCGCGCACCAGCACCGCGGCGCGTCGTTCGTCGAGGTCTACCAGAACTGCAACATCTACAACGACGGCGCCTTCCGCGATTTCGCCGCCAAGGAGGTCCGCGCCGACCGCACCATCCTCCTCGAGCACGGCAAGCCGATGATCTTCGGCAAGGAGCGCAACAAGGGTCTTCGCTTCAACGGCGCACGCTTTGAAGTCGTCACGGTTGGCGAGGACGGCGTGACGGAGGACGACATCTTCGTCCACGACGAAACGCGGCCGGACCCGGGCATCGCCTTCATGCTCAGCCGCATGGAGTGGCCCGAATACCCGGTCCCGGTCGGCGTCATCCGCGCCGTCCAGCGCCCGACCTACGACGCCCTCATGACAAAGCAGATCGAGGACGTCATCGCCGCGGAAGGCGAAGGCGACCTGCGCGAGATCTACCTCGAGGGCGACACCTGGACGGTGGAGGAGTAGGGGCTGGTCGTGCGTCGTTGGTCGTTAGTCATTAGTCGTTAGGGATACAGCGCGGGCGCGGCTCCAACGACAGAACAATGTACGGACGGAGCTAACGCTCCGTCCGCCGGCGAAGGGACGCGGAGCATCGTCTCCGCCACACCGGGAGACGAAGGACCGGCACATGATCTGTCCGGAATGCAAGTTCGACAACATCGAGGGCGTCGACACCTGCAGCAACTGCGGCAGTGACCTCTTCTCGCTCGACCACCCCGCGTCCGAATACGCGCCGAAGACGGTCGAGTTCGTCGAGCAGCGCCTCGCCGACATCCCCACGCAGTCCCCGGTGCGCGTCGAGACGACGGACCCCGTCGGGCTCGCTGTACGGCTCATGCAGAACTCCGACACCGACTGCATCCTGGTGATGAAGGGGACGACGCTGGCGGGCATCATCACGCCGTGGGACATCCTCCATAAGGTCGCCGGCCCCACGGAGGACCTGAACGCCGTCACCTGCGGCGAAGTGATGACGGCGGACCCCGTCTGCCTGCGCGACGACGACAACGTGGCCGTCGCGCTGAACAAGATGTCCGTCGGCGGCTTCCGTCACATCCCGCTGCTGCAGGGTGGCACGCCGACCGCCGTCGTCAGCATCCGCGACGTCTTCCGCCACATCTCCCCGCACCTGGCGTAGCGGCCGGAGCGCGTTCGGCGCGGCGCCCTGCCCCCACCGTAGCCACCAACCCGGACGAGCGCCCGGCCGGACATGCCGGCAGGCCCGGCCCTGCGGCGTTCGCCTAGCCCAGCACCGCCTTCGCCACCGTCTCCAGCACCCGCGGCGGCCCGCCGACGAGGAACGTCGTGATCGCCGTCTCCCGCCACTTCGCCACGTCGTCACGCACTTTCTCCAGCGGGCCGATGAGCGACGTCTCCTCGATCAGCGAGCGAGGGATGAGCGACATCGCCTCCTTGCGGTTGCCGGCGAGATAGGCCTCCTGGATCTTCGCGCACTCGGCCTCGTAGCCCATGCGCACGAACACGTCGTAGTGGAAGTTCATGCCAGGCGCGCCCATGCCGCCGATGTACAGCGCCAGGTTCGGGCGCATCGCGTCGGCCGCCGCCTCGATGTCGTCGTTGATGACGATCGGCACGTTGCAGGCCACCTCAAACTCGTCGGGCTTGCGCCGCGCGCCCGGACGCGAGAAGCCCTCCGCCAGGTGCTCGCGGTACCAGCCATCCATCCGGTACGAGTAGAACAGCGGCAGCCATCCGTCGGCGATCTCGGCCGCCAACGCGACGTTCTTGGGACCTTCAGCGCCGAGGTAGATCGGGATGTCGGCGCGCAGCGGATGCACCGTCGACTTCAGCGCCTTGCCGAGCCCGAGACCTTTGTCGCCCCTGTACGGCAACTGGTAGTGCTTGCCCTCGAACTCCACCGGCTTCTCGCGCGCCAGCACCTGCCGGATGATGCTCACGTACTCGCGCGTGCGCTCCAGCGGACGCGGGTACGGCTGCCCGTACCAGCCCTCCACCACCTGCGGGCCCGACGCGCCGATGCCCAGGATCATGCGTCCGCCCGAGAGATGATCGAGCGTCAGCGCCGCCATCGCCAGCGCCGTTGGCGTGCGCGCAGAGAGCTGCGCGATCGCCGTCCCGAGCTTGATCTTCTCGGTCCGCGCGCCATACCAGGCGAGCGGCGTCAGGGCGTCTGACCCGTACGCCTCCGCCGTCCAGAAGCTGTCGAACCCGAGGCTCTCGGCCGCGAGGATGCTGTCCTGCATCCCCGGCGGCGGCGCGCTGCTCCAGTACCCGGCCACGTATCCCAGTTTCATGCTGCCTCCGATCTGCCGGGATTCTAGTCGGCGTCGCGGCGGGGGCATAGGGCGCCGCGCGCGCGTCGGGTAGGATCACGGCCACTGGAGGTTTGATGAAAGCGGCCGCCCTCAAGGGCTCGAAGTCGATGGAGGTGGTGGAGCTGCCCGACCAAGGCCCCGGGCCCGGCGAGGTGAAGGTGCGCGTTGCCTTCTGCGGCATCTGCGGCTCCGACATGCACGAGTACGAAGCGGAGAATCCGCCGCGCGCTCTGGGCCTGATGCAGCCGGTGATGGGACACGAGTTCAGCGGCGAGATCGTCGCTGTCGGCGATGGCGTGACCCGGTTCAGCGTGGGACAGCGCGTCGTGGGCAATCCCGGTCCCGGGTGTGGCGCCTGCCGCTACTGCCATCTCGGCCGGGAGAACCTCTGCCGGGCGGGCGCCTTCACGGGCGGCATGGGGTACTCGCGTCCCGGCGCCTACGCCGAGTACGTCATCATGCCCGAGCGCAGCGTCGTCGTGCTGCCAGACGGCGCGGACATGCGGCACGCCGCGCTCACCGAGCCGCTCGCCGTCGCGCGCCACGCCCTCATCCAGGGCGGCTACGGCCCGGACGAGCTGCTCGTCATCGCGGGCGCCGGGCCGATCGGGTTGCTCACGGTGATCGCCGCGCGGCACATGGGCGGCAAGCGCATCGTCGTCTCCGAGCCGCTGGCCGGCCGGCGCGCCGTCGCCGAGGCGTGCGGCGCGTCGCATGTCGTCGGCCCTGCCGACCTCATGAAGACGGTACTGCCGCTGTCCGAGAACAACGGCGCCGACATCTCCGTCGATGCGTCGGGCCTGCCGGCGGGCATCCAGGGGTGCGCCCAGGCGACGGCACGCGGCGGGCGCATCGTCCTCGCCGGTGTCGGTGAGCAGCCGTATCCGCTCGACATCCTGCAGGCGATCATCAACGAGCTGACGTACACCGGCGTCCTCGGCTACAGCCGCGCCGAGTTCACGGAAACGGCGATGCTGATCGGCCGCGGCGAGGTCGACGTCTCGCGCTTGATCTCGGAGGTTGTGCCCGTGACAGCGACGCCCGATGCGTTCCGGCGCCTCTCGGACGGCCGGGACGCGCTCTGCAAGGTGCTGGTCTCGCCCGATGCCTGAGCTGCCGCCGCCAATCCTGCGCCCGATGACGGACGCCGACATCCCCGTCACGCGCTACATCCAGAAGAACGCGCTGGAGTGGCTCGCGCGGTCGCAGGGCGTGACGCCGTGGCCCTGGCAGCCGCGCCTCACCGGCCACGCCGCGCACATCCTCCGCCACGACCCTGGTGGCTCCTTCGTCGCCGAGATCGACGGCCTGCCCGTGGGGTTCTCGCAGTCTTTGATCCGTGGCGACATCTGGTTCCTCAGCCAGCTCTTCGTGCAGCCGGAAGCGCACGGCGTCGATGCCGGCCGCCTCTTGCTCGACCGGGCGATCGAGTACGCCCGCGAGAAGCGCGCGCGCATCGTCTCCGTCGTCGCGTCGCCGTCGTTCGTCGCGCAGTCGCTGTACATGCGCGCGGGCATGTTCGCGCGCGGCATCGGCTACCGGGTGAGCGGCGACCCGAAGGCGCTGCTGGCGCTGCCGGCGCCGGACGCCGCCAGAAAGCGCATCGTCGACTGCAGTGGCTGGATCGAGCGCATCGGCGACCTCACGCGCGAGGTGTTCGGCGACGCGCGGCTGCAGGACCACGAGTTCTGGCTCAGCGGCAACGCCACGCCCAGCGGCAACACGTCGCTCGGCCTGGTGCGCGGCAGCGACTTCCTGGGCTACGCCTACGCGGACCGTAGCGGCGGCATCGGCCCGGTCGCCGCCTACGACGCCGCCGACCAGCTCCCGTTGCTCCGCATGGCAGGGGAGTGGCTCGTCGAGCAGGGAGTGGAGGAGGCCTTCACATGGGCGATATCCCTGAACCCGACGGTCATGGGCGCGCTCCTCGAGTGCGGCTGGCGCGCCGACGGATCGACGTTCTTCATGACCAGCGAGCCCTTCGGCGACTTCACGCGCTACGCCCCGTCGGGCGGACTGATGTTGTAGGCGGCATGAACACGCCCCTCGCGAACATGCTCCGTTACAACCGCTGGGCGACGATGACGCTGCTGGAGGCGTGCCGCTCGCTCACGGACGAACAGCTCGACGCCCGCCTCCCGGCGTGCTCGGGCCCGGTGCGCGAGCTGCTCGTGCACCTCGTCGGCGGCCAGCAGACGTTCGCGCTACGGACGCAGGGACGCCAGCACGAGGGAGAGCTCAGCCGCGCGAGCGACTGGCCGGGCTTCGACGAACTGCTGCGCCTCGCGCGGCAGTCCAGCGACGAACTGGTCGCCATCGCTGAGGCGCTCGAAGTCGACGCTGACGTCGGGCTGCCGTTCGCCGGCAAGACGTACCGCTTCCCGCGCAGCTTCTTTCTCACGCACGCCGTCGAACACGGCGTGGAGCACCGCACCGAAGTCAAGGTGACGCTCGCGAGCATCGGCATCGTGACGCCGGACCTGGACGCCTGGCAGTGGGCCGCCGCCGAAGGGTTCGGGCGGGAGATGGGGTAGCGGCCGTCCCCCACTGCCGCGGGACGCCGCCGACGGGGCCGCCATGCGCGGCCGACCGCCCGCCCCTCGCTACACTGTTCGCGACATGGACGCTCCCCGGCTTCCCGGTGGCCAGGTAGACGCGACCGTCGTGCGTGAACTCGAGCGCGCCCTGGGACGCCAGCGCGTGATCGCCACGCCGGAGGAGCTGATCGCCTTCGAGTACGACGGCACGATCGAGCGCGGCCGCCCGCAGGCCGTCGTCTTCCCGGAGAGCACGGAACACGTCGCGGCGGCGGTCCGCATCGCCAACCGCTTCGACGTGCCG
>DATMAH010000340.1:0-7239 GCA_035583735.1 Dehalococcoidia bacterium | reverse complement strand
CTGGCCGAGCGCTTGGAGTTCGGCGCGCTTGGCCTGAAGCTCGGCTTCCAGCACCGCCGCCTGCCGCTCGTGCTCCTCACGCATCGCCTCACGCTCCGCCTGGAAGCGCGCGCGCTGCGCGGCGATCACCTGGTCGACGTTCGCCTGCGCCGCCTCCGGCACCAGCGGCAGCGACGCCCGTACCGCTTTCGCCCACTCATCCACGGTCGTCGAGCAGTGCAGGCCGCCGAAGTTGACGACCACGCGCCCCGCCTCGCGGTCGATATCGACCTCGATGCTGTCGGCGCCGACGATGCCCTGCAGCACGCGGCCGTCGCGGGTCACCGCGACCTCCACCTCCTGCCCGCCCACGTTGTGCCAGAGCCGCCCGTCGCCGCTACGCAGCTCGCCCATCGCTACTTCCTCGCCATCGTCGCTACGCCGCGCATGTTGCCGCGGCGCGCCGTCTCGACGACCGTCCGCGGCGCCGGGCCAACCTGCCGCTCCCAGTAGTTCAGCGTCTCCCGCGCCCGCTGGAGCGTCAGCGCAAGCGCGTCGTCCGGCCGCCGCTTCTCCAGCAGCTCCACGACCGTCGCCGCGGCGATGTACGCCTCCGGGCAGTCCGTCGTCGCGTTGTCGCCCGCCGTGCGGTCGCTCGCCGTCAGGTAGGCGTTCTGAAGCGCCGCGTAGTACGAACGCTCCTCGTAGAAGACGGGGCCGAACGCGCCCGCCGGATAGCCGAAGTCGATGGCCAGCAGGTCGGCGACCCGCACGCGCGCGGCCGGCAGCTCGAACCAGCCGGGGCGGTCGGCCGACTGCACCGCGCCGGGCTGCGGCAGACGGCTGAACAACCGGCCGATGTCGTTCGCCGAGGCGACGCGCGCCTGACACTCGATTACCTCTGCCTGCGTGGGGAGCAGCGCCAGTGCCTGCCAGTCGGCGATGCAGCCGTTGCTGGCGCCGCCGGGCGCGACCCGTAGCTGCCCGCAGCCCGCCGGTACGGTGAACTGCACATCGACGTACTGCCAGCCGTCGAGCGTGAACGTCGTCTGTCCGGACAGCGCGATGTCGGTGTTGCCCGCCGTCACGTTGAGGACGCGTATGGATGCCGTCTGCGCGACCACGGAGACGAGGCCCGTCAGCCGGTAGGTCTCGCCCGGCTGCACGAGCAGCACCTCTGAATCGACATGGCCGTTCGGGCCGGTGTTCGTCACCCGCAGCTTCTTCGGCGCGTACTGCTTCGGGAACGTCGTCTGCTGGGCCGTGGCGGTCGCGTTCGTCGCGGCCGACCAGGTGTCGCAGTCGCTGAGCACCGAGAGCGCCCTGAGCCGCATCTGCGAGCAGCGCTCCATGAAGGCCCGGTCGCGGCAGCGGTCGGGGTCGTCCGGCCGGATACCGTGCGACCAGACCTCGTACTTGCCCCCGGAGGCGAACGCGACGCTGACGGACGGCGAGACGTAGAGCCGCCCCGTCTGGGGGTCGATGCGCTCGACCTTGCCCACGTAGCCGTTGTTGTTGATATCGAACGCGGAGATACGGATGTAGGCGTCGCCGAACTCCGCTGGCGACAGCGTGCTCATGTTGAGCCGTGTCGTGTCGATGAGGTAGTTCGTCTGCCCGGACGCCGTGGTGATGCCGAGGAACCCCAGCTCCGGGTAGTCCTCGAGAATCCGCTCACGGATGCGGGCGCCCGTCACCACGGCGCTAGCTCCACGTCAGCGTCACCTGGATGGTGCCGCCCGCCGTGAACGTGATGCGGATGCCGTTGTCCATCGGGCATTGCAGTTCGAAAATCTGCCCGGTGGTGACGGGGTTCGGCGAGACGAAGACCAGGTTGTTGTTCGCCGCCGGGTCGTCCCAGATCGAGAAACCGGCGGCGCCGCCGGCGACGACGATCGCCCGGCAGACCTTCCCTGACTCAGCCTTGATGTTGGCGTCGTTGGTGATCTGCGTCGTGCGCCGCTCGGCCTCGTAGGTCTGCTGGCCCGTGAACTTCGTCACGTACGCCCCTCCCCTCTAGGCGTGCTCGATGTCGATTGCGATCGCTGTCCGCGTGTGGCCAGCGGTCGCCGGGATGGCGTCCACGTCGTAGGAGATCACGTCGCCCTCGCGCACGGCAACGTTGCCGTCCGGAGAGAGCACCGTCCAGTCGCCCGTCGAGGCTGTCGCGATCGTCGGCCGGTTCGCCTGCGTGGTGAAGATCGTTGTACCGTTGATGTTGACATCAATGGTTGACGAACCTGCACCGGTGCCGGTGCCACCGGAATTCAGGCGCACGCCAACGATGCGGCCCGCCCTGGTCACCACCCATTCCCTCTTGTTTGTGCCGGTCGTGAGCGCCGCCGACGCGTAGTCGTCGAGCGTGCGGGTCCCGCGCACATTCTCTGCAAGCCATGCCATTGCTGTCCTCCCTTAGCCGTCAGTCACGGCCGGCGTGTACCCCTGAAACTCGAACCCCTTGCGCTCGTAGACGGCGCGCGCGTTCGGCGTCGCCTCCAGCGTCACGTAGTCGCCGTCCGGCCGCCGGTAGACACCGGTGACGGCCGACCCCTGCGGGTCAGGACACTCGGCCACGACCGGCGGACAGACCGGTGCTTCCGGCTCACTCGTCGCCGGCGATGCAGCCGACATCTCCGCCGAAGAGTTCAACGTCTCCGAGTCCGTCATCGCCTGCCTCCTCGATGAACTTCCGCACGCCGCCGTCTCCCTTGAGCTGGCCGGCGCCGATGCGTTCTTCTTCCTCGCGCTTCGCCATGTAGTCCTGATCGCGGAGCACCGCGACCGGCCCCCAGTGCCGCCAGCGCGCTTCCACAACCACCCAGCGGCTGCCCGGCGGGTCTTTCGGGTCGAGCGACCGCCGCAGCTTCGGCGGCGAGGGACGGCTGGCGAGGTACCAGCCACGCGCCTCCATGCGCTCTATCCACGTCAGCACCTCGCGCGCGTACAGCGCGTCGAGCAGCTCCGGCCGCCGCGTGACCTCCGCTACGAGGTCGGGGTGGAGGGTGAAGCGGAGCTTCCGCCGCTCTCCGTCCGCCGGCGCGTAGATGGCCCACTGCTGACCGGGGATGATGCCGAAGCCTTCGAGCGCCGAACCTCGGTGAGATGCTCTTGCCACGCGTCCCGCTCCTTTTCCAGCGCGGCGATACGCAGCGCGCCAGGGTCTCGCAATGAGTCGAGCACCGCGATCCGTTCGTTCACCATCTGCTCGTACAGCGGGAGCGTCTCGAAGCGGCTGTCGTCGCTCAACATCTCCAACCGCTGTCGTAGAATGCGAATCTTCTCGCGGTACTGGCCCGGTTCGCCGCGCGGCAGGCCGCCGTCGGCCATCCGTTGCTCACACTCGGCGATGAGCGCCTCGATCGCCGCCACCGCTTGCGGGCGGACGGCCCGCAGCTTCTCCATCGCCCGGTCGAGCGTTTCGTAGTCCGGCGGCTCGATTTCGAACTTCGGACTGACGTTCGCGACGGCCTTCTTGTTCCGCACGACGGAGAGCGGCAGGTAGCCCTTCTCCGGATACGCCTCGCGGACGTAGGGGTCGCCCATGTCGAGGTAGACGAGCACGTCCGACGGCAGGCCCGGTTCGGGTTGCCACTCGCCGTTGACCATGCGCCCGCGCATGTACCAGCCGTGCGTCACCGGCCGCCGGTGCTTGAGCGCCTCCGGCGCGAGGCTGGCGATGGTCTCGGTGTACGGGATAGGCCGTCCGTCCGCCGTCGTCGTCATCGCCCGCCTCGCGATGGCGGCGTCGCTTTCGTCGAGACGTGCTTCGTCGAGAAGCCGCCCCGGCTCGGGTGGCCGCCGCCGAGATTGCTGTTCTTGCCGGGGTTGCGGACGGTCGCCGGCCCGTTTCTCCCGCGCGTCAGCGCCACGCCGGTCGTGCTGCCCTTCGTGGACTTCACCGGGTTACGCACGTCGGCGATCCCACTCGTGTTGCGCATGTTGTCCCTCCTACTTGCCGAGCAGCCGCACGCCGAACGCGTCGCGCTGCTCGACGAAGCCGAAGATCACGGTCAGCGCCAGCTCGCGCGAGAGGTTGTTCGGGTTGTTGAGGTCGAACGTCTCGGCGTCGGCGTCGCGCCGGATCGCGAAGATCGCCGCCTCCTTGTGACAGACGACGTTCTCGTGACCGCTGCCGTTGACGACGAGGTTCGTGGACATCAGCCAGTCGATGCCGTAGATGCGCTGGAACACACCCTCGCGCATGACATCGTTCGCCGCGTAGTCGCCGGACGACCAGCGCTCCAGCGCCAGCTTCGCGTTCTTCTCGGACGGCGACAGCACGCCGTAGCGGTTCGTCTTTGGCGCATCCGCGTTGTCGAGGAACTCGACGGCAGCACGGATGTCGTCATCCGTGAGCGGCGAGCCGGCCGTCCCACGCTGCTGCGAGAAGCCCGCGACGAGCGTTGCCAGCTGCGAGTCCACGACCACCTTGAGGCCGTCGCGGATCGACTGCTGGTAGAGCGCGCCCCAGTCGTGCGTCGTGATGGCGTCCACGATCTGGGCGAGGCGGATGGCACCGTAGTAGATTTTGTTGATCGTCAGCTGCACGGCGGTCTCGGTCGGCGCCGAGTAGGCCGTCGCCGTCGGGCCGGTCGCCGTGCCCGCTGTCGCCGCGATGCGGGTCAGCGTCTCCTTCGAGTACGTCTGACCGATCTGGAAGTCGCCTTCCACGTCGGTGAACACCTGCGGGAAGGCCAGGTTGGGCATCGTGTACACGATGAGGCCGCGGGCGATCAGCGTCTGCATGTCGGCCGCCTGCGTCGTGGTAGTGATGTCAGGCATCTTGTCCTAGCTCCTAGCGAATGATGCCGGCCTTGCGCATCGTCTCCGCCGCCTGGCGCCAGCCCTGCGTACGGATCTGCTGCGCGACCGGGGTGCTTGCCTGTCCTGGTGTGGCCTGCTGCTGGGGCGGCGGATTGCGGCGCGCCTGTTCCTCGGCCCGCGCCTGCTTGAGCGCCTCCGAGCGCGCCAGCGCCACCTTGTCCTTGATCATCTGCTCCGCGCGCTGCATCGCCCGCCGCTCCCCTTCGGCGATGTACACGTCACGGAGCGCCGGGATCGCGAGCCGCGCGAACTCGGCGATCGCCTTCGAACGCGGCACGCCCGGCGAGCGTTCGAGCCGCGTGTACGTCTGGAGCGCCGTGTTCCAGCGCTCGTTGATCTCGTCAATGACTTCCGGCGCCACGCCCTCGCTGCTCACCCGCTGGGCCTCCTGCTCGAAGATGGTCTCCAGCGCGTGGAAGGCGGCGCGGCTGTCAGCGTGGTGCGCGAGCGCGCCCTGCGCCTCGATGTGCCGGGCGTAGTTGACCATCGTCTGCGTCAGCTGCTCCGGGTCAGGCGCAACGCCGTCGTTCGCCGCCGTGGCCACGATCTGGCGCAGCTGCGCCAGCGCCTGCCCGGCCTGCTCGCGGGTCGCTTCGACCTGCTGCGACAGCTGCCGGTACACAGGATCGGCCTGCGGCTCGCGTTGCAGCGCGGCGAGCCGCTGGTCGGCAAGCCGCTGCGCCTCGCGCTCCACCATCGCCCGGTACTCCGGGCTCTCGCGGAACTTGTCGCCGTAGAGCCGGATGAGCGCGTCGCGCGTCTCGTCATCCAGCTCGGCCGGCTCCTCGCCGCCCTCCGCCGGCTTCTCCGCCTCGCCTTCCGCCGGCTGCTCCTGGGCGCGCTCGCCCTCCTGCTCGCCGGCGGGCGGCGCGGACGGCCCCGGCTCCGTGGGCGGGGTCTCCGGCGCGCTGGCCGTGGCAGAAGATGCGGGCTGGCCCTCGCCGACGAACTGCGAGAGGGACTCTGTTGCCGCCTGAAGGTCGAGTTCTGGCATTACTTACCCTTGCCGAGCTTGCGGTTGGCCTTCGCGTTGACCTTCGCCCGCACGGCGGGCGGCGCGAACTGCGCCGCGCGCGCCTTCGCGTTCCGCGCGTGCGCCTTGTCCGGGATCGGGTACGACCCCGGCCCCGGCGCCTTCGAGGGGACGGCAAACGCCGACTTCGGCAGCCGTTTCCTCTGTGCCATCGTGAGCCGCGCCATACGGACACCTCCGTGAACGCAAAGCGCCCGGCACTCCGGGCGCTGTGGCCGCTGGAGATACCGGGCGCTAGGCCGCTGTATTCGGTTCTGCCCGCTAGTGTGCGCGCGCGGGCGACCCGCTGTCAACCCAGACGGGCGGCGTCTGGGCGAGCGACAGGTTCACGGTGGTGCTCGCCCGGCAGCGGTCATCGGGGCAGCGCAGCGTGACGATGCCGTAGGAGACGGCCGCCAGCGCCCGCTTGACGTAGAGGTTGTGGAGGTCGCGTTCGGCCAGCAGCTTTCCGCAGCCGCTGCACGTCACCGCCCGCAGTCCGTCCACCCTCACCTCACGCAGCCGGCGCGTAGCGGTCGAGCAGGTAGAGCACATCCGCCTCATCGGAGATTGCGCCCGTGCTCTTCCAAAGGCCGACCAGCTTCGCGCGGTTCTCCGGCGACAGCGACCGCCAGGCCGCCCGCGTCATCAGGATCACGCCGGGGATTTCCCCCTGTTCCAGCGCCGCCACGAACTGTGACGGCACGAGCGTATTGTTGCGCAACACGCCGGCCAGCTGCTTAGCCGTCGCCTGCTGCTCCGGCCGCAGCCCGCCCGAACCGGCGGGAGTGGGGGCGGGGCTGGTGGGTTCCCCGCCCCCGGAAGGAGGAGGAGTGGATGTCGTGCTGCTGGCCGCAGCGCCGCCGCCGAGCGGCTGACCGCGCTTCTGGAGGAGCGGCCTCCCCTCCGGCTCACCGCCGGCGAAGCGCTCCTGGTAGTACGTCAACGGCTGATTCGTCGCCGCCGGCTGATAGGTCGTGCCGTAGTAGGCGGCCGCCTGGTTGGCGCGGCGCGCGAAGTCCTGCTCACTCGCGTTCATCGGCAGGTCGTCGTAGCGCCAGACACGGCCGGTCGCGTCGCGCACGGCCTGGCCGGGTGAGAGCGTGACCGTCGTCTGGCCCTTCGACCCCTGCACGGTCACCTGCCGGTTGACCGGCTGCGAGAAGAACTCGCGGTCGTTACGGAAGCCGCCCGTCGCCATCATGTGGGCGACGGCGGGGTCCCAGCCGTGTTCGATGAGGTTCCGTTCGGCGTTGCTCGGCATGTAGTTCTGAGCCTGCGCCTGGATGCGCGCCTGGTACTGCTCCTCCGTCTCGTCGGGCAGCACGGCGCCGGTGTAGCGGTCACGGCCGATGTTGACGTTGCGCGGCCCGACTTCCCGTTGGGCGCGCTGGATCGCCTGCTGCGTCGCGTAGTCGAAGAAG
>DATMAH010000339.1:0-4912 GCA_035583735.1 Dehalococcoidia bacterium | reverse complement strand
CGCTCTGTACGTCGTTGGCACGATCGTCGGACTGGCGATCCTGCTTCTCGTCCTCGTCCTCCCGCCCATCTCCATCCTCAGTGGCGACGGCGAAGGCGAGATCCCCAGTGGCCCCGGCGTCTCCGACACGCTCACGTCCCGCGTGCGCGGCGGCATGCCCAAGCTCCCCGCTGGCCTCGTCAGCGCCTCCGCGATGTTCGACCTCTCCGCCCCGGAGGATCAGCGCGGCGCTTCCGCGATCACCGTGCCGCTGAAGGAGCAACAGACGGACGCGCGCACGCTTGGCCTGTATACCTACGTCGACGGCAACTGGCAGCGCCTGGGCGATGTCACGCTGGTGGGCGGCGGGTCGGACGCGCGCGCGGAGGTGAGCGCGCTCCCGGGGAATGTCGCCGTGCTGCGGCGCAGCCAGGCCAGCCTCGTCGTCGCTGGCTCGGTCTCCGCCGGACACCAGGTGTCCGAGCGCGCGGCTTCCGCGCTGACCACGCTCCACCCCGTCGTCTTCATCCCCGCCGATGACGGTTCGCTCGCCGGTACGCCCCCGGCGGTCCCGCCGGCGAGCTACAACGTCGTCCCGACGATCATCACCCTCAGCTCCGACGTCGTCGACAACATTCTGCGTGCCGCCGACCTCCGTGCGCGCCACGCGACCGCCATCGCGGACGCCGTGAAGCAGGGCAACTACGAGGGCATCAACATTGATTACCGGTCTGTGAATCCGCAGCTCCAGGCGGAGTTCACCAACTTCATTGAGCTGGTGGACGAAGCGCTGGAGGCGGACAGCAGGAGCCTCACGGTGACGCTGCCCATGCCGCGGCGCGAGGACGGCGAGATGCAGACCGGCGCCTACGACTGGGCGGCGCTTGGCCGGCTCGCCGACACCATCGAGATGGCGGGCGAGCTGGACCAGGAGCTCTACTTCCAGAACACCGAAGCCGCCCTCGAATACGTGGTCGACCAGGTCGAGCCGTCGAAGGTGCTGCTCGGCGTCAGCGCGCTGAGCATCGAACGTGGCGGCGACGGTCTGCGCACGATGCCGCTCGATGAGGCGCTCGGTCTTGCGGCCACCGTGTCGGTGAAGGCCACGGACGCCATCGTCACGTCGAGTCCGGTGCAGGTCGTCGCGCAGAACCTCGCCGTGAGCGAGGGCGCGAGCGGCATGCAATGGGACGACGTCGCGCGTTCGGTGACATTCAGCTATCCGGGCCGCGGTGGCAAGCGCACCGTCTGGATCGCGAACGAGTTCAGCATCGCCTTCCGCATCGAGCTGGCGAAGCGGTACGGACTCGGGGGCATCGCCGTGAACGACGTGTCCGTCGAGGGCGGCAGCGCGGACATCTGGGCGCCGGTGCAGCAGGCGACCGATACCGGGGACGTTGTCCTCGCCAAGCCCAACGGCGAGCTGTTCATCCCGGCCTGGAGCGCCAACGCCGGCGCGATGACGCCAGCGACCGGCGATGCCGTGACATGGTCGGCGCCGGGCGAACCGGGCACGTACGAGATCACCATCGTCGTCAGCGATGGCGTCGTGCGCGCGGGCCGCGTGGTCCAGCTCGATGTCACGTCGCCAGCGCCGCCGCCCGATGAGACGGCTGAGTAGACGTCTTCCATGCGCGTGATCGCGGGCAGCGCGCGCGGCCGCACCCTTAAGGGACCTCCCCGCGCGCGCGCATCCGGCCGGCCGGGCCCGCGCCCCACGTCCGACCTCGTCCGCGGCGTCATTTTCGACATGCTCGACGCCATGGGCGCCGACTACGGGCGCGTGCTGGACCTCTATGCCGGCACGGGCGCGCTCGGCATCGAGGCGCTGAGCCGTGGCGAAGGCGTTGCCGACTTCGTGGAGAGCGACGCCGCGATGTGCGCCATCATCCGCGAAAACCTGCGCCGCTGCGACTTCGAGGCGCGCGCGAAGGTGCATCGCTTGACAGCCGAGCGCGCCGCGGCCCGCCTGCAAGGCCCGTATACGCTCGTCCTCGCCGATCCCCCGTATTACGATGATGCGGCGCCAGGGACGGTCGAGGCGATCGCCGCGTCTCCGCTGCTGGCCGTGGGTGGCGTGCTCGCCTACGAGCACCATCGCTCGCAGCCCGTGAAGGATTCGTTCGGCGGCCGCGCCCTGTACCGCTCGCGGCGCCACGGCGACAGCGTCGTATCGATCTACAGGTGAAAGAGGAGGGCGAGTGGCAGTCGCGATGTTCCCGGGGCGATTCGACCCCGTCACCAACGGGCACCTCGATATCGCACGGCGGGCCGCGAAGATGTTCGACCGCGTCATCGTCGCCGTGGCGGACCTCAAGCAGAACTACCTGTTCACGACGGAGGAGCGTGTGGCCCTGATGCGCGAGGCCGTCGCCGACATCCCTCACATCGACGTGACGTCGTTCTCCGGGCTCACGGTGGACTTCGCGAGGGAGCAGGGTGCCACGGTGCTCGTCCGCTCGATGCGCGCGGTGACGGACTTCGAGGCGGAGTTCGACATGGCGCTGATGAACAAGAAGATGGCGCCGGGGATCGAGTCCGTCTACCTGATGGCGTCCCTGGAGCACCTGTTCATCAGCGGCACCCGCATCCGCGAGGTTTCGGCGCTGGGGTATGATGTGTCCGACCTCGTGCCCCCGCACGTCTGGACGGCGCTGAAGCGGAAGTACGGGCGGGCCTGAGGATCACGGACGGGAATGCGGCCCGAACGCGGCACGCAGGGAGGTGCGCCATCGATTCCCTTCACCTGATCGACCGCCTGGAGGAGATAGTCGCCGAGGGCCGGCGGATGCCCATCGGCGCCGGCGTCGTCGTCGACCGCCGCCGCCTGCTCGACCTCGTCGACCAGATGCGGGCGGCGCTGCCGAACGAAATCAAGGAAGCCGCCGATATCCTCCGCCGCCGCGACGAGGTCCTCGCCCGCGCGGAGGAGGAGGCGCAGATCAAGCTGCGGCGCGCGGAGCAGCAGCTCGACGACATCCTCTCGAACGAGAACGTGGTGCGCGAGGCGCAGGCCCGCGCCGACATGCTGGTGCGCGAGGCGGAGGCCCGCTGCGACCGCATGCTCATGGACGCCGAGACGCAGGCTAAGGCCCGGCTCGCCGAGGCGGACAGGCTGGCGGGCGAGCAGATGGATGAGGCCGACCGCTACGCGCTGGAGATGATGCGCCGCCTGCAGTCGCAGCTCGCCACCTTCGCCAAGAATGTCGAGGTGGCGATCGACTCGCTGGAGACGCGCGGCGTCGAGCTAGCGCGCTAGCGCCCCGCGTTCAGCGCGCCCCTTTCCGGCTCACGACCGCCGTGAACGTCTTCGCGATGATCGAGAGGTCGAGCGCCAGCGAGCGCTTCTCGATGTATTCGATGTCGTACTTCATCGTCTCCTCGTAGGTGAGGTCGGCGCGGCCGTTGATCTGCGCCAGGCCGGTGATCCCCGGCTTCACCTCGTGTCGCCGGTGATACTCCGGCGGGTACTGTTCCACCAGCTCCGGGATCTCCGGCCGCGGCCCGACGATGCTCATGTCGCCGCGCAGCACGTTCCAGAAGTTCGGCAGCTCGTCCAGGCTGGTCGCCCGCAGAAAGCGCCCGACGCGGGTGAGGCGCGATGTCGGCGTGATGAAGACGAACGTCCGGAAGTGCTCGTGGTCCAGCTTCGGCGTCTCGTAGGGCTTGTGCCCCTCGTGCGACATCGTCCGGTACTTGTAGATGGTGAAGCGCCGGCCACGCAGGCCGACGCGCGTCTGCTTGTAGATCACCGGCCCCCGCGAATCGACTTTGATCGCCACGGCGATCAGCGGATAGGTGACCAGGAAGAAGATGAGGCCGGGAGTGGCCAGTGCGATGTCGAAGGCGCGCCTGAGCATCGTGCCGCTAGTTCCGGTGCGTGTTCACGATGTCCTCGACGGCCGCGGCCACGCGGTCGGTGACGGACTCGGTCATGCGGGTGTAGAGGGGCAGTGACACCATGGTCTCGAATGCCTCGTCGGCGGACGGGAAGTCTCCCGGCGCCCAGCCGTATGTCTCGCGATAGTACGGGTGATGGTGGATCGGGATGAAGTGCACTGACGTGCCGACTCCACGCTCCTTCATCTGCTTGATGAACTCATCGCGCGAAATTGTAAGCGTCTCCCGGCGCAGCCGCACGACGTACAGGTGCCAGGCGTGCGTCGTCCCCGGCCGCTCCGCCGGCAGCACCACTTCCGGGAGCGCGGAGAGTCGCTCGCTCAGCCTTCGGGCGATCGACCGCCGCTTCGCCTGGAACTCGCCGAGGCGGCTGAACTGGGCATGCCCAAGTGCCGCCTGGAAGTCACTCATGGCGTAGTTGTAGCCGGCCGCCAGTACCTGGTATGCCCAGGAGCCGCGCTCGGTGTAGCGGTCCCAGGCGTCGTGGCTCATGCCGTGCAGCGCCAGCAGGCGGCAGCGCTCCGCCAGCGCGTCGTCGTCCGTCGTGATCATGCCGCCGCGCCCGGACGTGACGTTCTTCGTCGGGTAGAAGCTGAACACCGTCGCGTCGCCGAAGCTCCCGACCGGCCGTCCGCCGACCTCCGTGCCAAGCCCGTGTGCGGCGTCCTCGACCACGCGCAGCCCGTGCCTGCGCGCGATCTCCAGGATCGCGTCCATCCGGCAGGCGGAGCCGCCGTGATGCACCGGCAGGATCGCTCGCGTCCGCGGCGTGATCGCCCGCTCGATGGCCGCCGGGTCGATGCAGTAGTCGGCGATGTCGATGTCTGCGAGCACGGGCGTCGCGCCGCAATGGATGATCACGTTCACCGTCGCCGCGAAGGTGGTGGGCGTCGTGATCACTTCGTCGCCCGGCCCGATGCCGAGCGCGACCAGCGCCAGGTGCATGCCCGCCGTCGCTGAATCGACGGCGATGGCATGGCGGGCGCCGGCGTAGGCTGCGAAGTCTGCCTCAAAGGCGCGGACGCGCGGGCCG
>DATMAH010000338.1:0-3381 GCA_035583735.1 Dehalococcoidia bacterium | reverse complement strand
CCGCCGCGTCCTCTCGCGGCCGGAGGCCCGCCGCGTGTTCCGCGATGAGCTCGCCGAGGGCCTCCGCCGCGGCCATCGCGGCGCCGCCCACGAGTTCGCCCTCCATACCCGCCCGTGGCAGCTGGACCTCGCCCGCATCGCCATCCCCGTCTTCCACTGGCACGGCGAAGCCGACGTCATCGTCCGGCCAGACGTCGCCCGCTACCTCGCGGCGCGCATCCCGGGCGTCCGCTCCGCGTTCATCCCCGCCGCCGGCCACCTCCTCATCGTCGACGAGATCGGCGCCATCATGGGGACGCTGACGGTGGCCGCGCGGTCCGCTGGCATGCCCCCGCCTCCCGGCCCCGGCGCCCCTTCGGCCGATACGTGAGCCGCAACATCGTTAACGTCAGCATGGCCCCGCGCCGCGCGCGATGCGGTAAGGTACGGTCGGCGTGACTCTCACATCAGACCGTGGCGCCAGCCGCGGCGCCATCACCCTCGCCCGGAACGGGCACTCCGTTGCGCTCACCTGCCACATGGGCGCCCTCTCCGGCCGCTTCCGCCGCAACTCCATGCCCGCCATCAGTGAATGCCTCGACGCCGGCGCTTCCCGCATCGAGATCGATATCCACTCCCTCGACGGCGACGACTACATCGTCTACCACGACCGCCATCTCGAAGCCGATACCGACGGCCGCGGCTCCATCGGCCGCGTCACGCCCGACGACGTCCGCCGCGTCCACTTCATCAGCGATCCCCTCGACCGGCCGCCGCTGCTCAGCGAGGTCATCGCCCGCGCCAGCGGCACAAGCACCGAGGTCCAGCTCGACCTCAAGGACTGGCGCCTGCTCCCCGACGAGCGCATCCGTGTGCTCTCCAGCGTCGTCGCGCCCATGAAGGAGCGCGTCATCGTCTCCAGCGGCCAGGACTGGAACCTGCGCAAGCTCCACCGCTTCGACTCCGAGCTCCGCATCGGCTTCGACCCCGGCCACTACCTCGACTACGCCGTCGAAGGCTCCGACGTCATCCTCCCCCACCGTCTCGGCGCCTACGGCTACCGCGACGACCACCCGCTCGCCTTCGGCCGCACGGAGGCCACCGCCGACTACCTGCGCGAGCGGCTGAGCACGCTCGTGCTGATGGTGCCGGCCGCCCGCGAGTTCTTCTTCAACTTCCGCATGGTGCTGCAGATGCTCGACGACGGCTTCAATCCCGCCGCCTGGCTCCACGAGCGCGGCATCGCCCTCACCGTCTGGACCCCCGACTACAGCGGCGCCGAATCCTGCTCCTGGCTCGAACGCCTCATCGATGCCGGCGTCGACCGCATCACCACCAACACTGCCCCCGCCTGGGTCGAGGCCTTCGCCGCCCGCAACGGCTCCTCCGCCTGACCGCGCGGCGGTCCCCCGGCGCCCCTGCCGGCGCAACACACATTCCCACACATCGCGGCGATGAGCGACGCGCTGTCCCGTTGCCCGGTGCTGTCACCGTTGCCCTTTGCCCTCTGCCCTTTGCCGGCCGCCGTCCGCCTCTGCCCTTTGCCCTTCGCCCTTCGCCCGCTGCCTCCGCACCACATCTCCCTCTCCCCCTGCCCCCACTCCCGAAGGGCTATTGCCGCCCCCCGAAATCTCCGCAAACTTGACAATCTCCCTGCAATGTCATTGGGTAGGTGGCCTCCACGGTGGTACAAACTGCAATACGCGAAGCTCCCCCGCAGCTCGCGACGTCAAGGACGGCGCCCGCCCAGCCCCTCCCGGCTGAGCCGGCGCACTGTCGCCCGGATGGTGGCTCACCGGGCGCTTCACCGCCGCCTCTCCAGGCGGCACGGAAGCGATCGTCACCGCGCAGGCGAATTCGGCGCCCCCGGGCGATGCGCCCGGGCCGTCTTCGCGTTCTGATCCGTGGACGCGCGCGTCCGCTGATCCGGCGTGCGCCGCCGGCCCGGCACTCGCTCGATGCCTCGCCCGCGCGACACGCCGGGCGCCGGATGCAGGAGGAAGGCAGAAGGCCATGAAGAAGGTGCTCATCACCGGAGGCGCGGGCTACATCGGCGCCGTCCTCACCGGCATGCTCGTCGAACGCGGCTACGACGTCCGCGTCCTCGACCGTCTCTACTGGGGCGCCGGCCCCCTCGAGCGCTGGAAGGAGCACGTCGAGATCGTCCGCGGCGACGTCCGCTCCATGAACGACGACCTCCTCGACGGCATCTGGGGCGTCGTCCACCTCGCCGGCCTCTCAAACGACCCCACCGCCGAGTACAACCCCGCCGCCAACTGGGAAATGAACATGGTCGCCACCCGCGCGCTCGCCGAAGCGTGCAAGCGCGCCCGCGTCGAGCGGTTCACCTTCGGCTCGAGCTGCTCCATCTACGACGGCCTCCCTACCGGCGCCGTCTACGACGAGGACTCCGACGTCCACCCCCGCGGCGCCTACGCCACCTCCAAGCACGCCGCCGAGCAGGAGCTGCTCAGCCTCACCGACGATGGCTTCCGGCCCGTCATCCTCCGCCAGGGCACCGTCTACGGATACAGCCCCCGCATGCGCTTCGACCTCGTCGTCAATACGTTCGTCAAGGACGCCATCTCCAGGGGCTTCCTCTCGCTCCACGGCGGCGGCTGGATGTGGCGCCCGCTCGTCGACGTCACCGACGTCGCCCGTGCGCACGTGCACAGCCTCGAGGCGCCCATCGAGCAGGTCGGCGGCCAGATCTTCAATGTGCTGCACGACAACTACCAGATCCGCGAGCTCGCGATGCTCGTCGCCGGCTCCGCCCAGATGCGCAAGTTCACCGTCGAACTCCGCAGCGCGCCCCTGCCGGAGATCACCCGCGACTACAAGTGCTCCAACCACAAGTTCCGCCAGATGGCCGGATTCGAGCCGCGCGTCAGCGTCCTCGAGTCGATCGAGACCATGCTCGAAGCCATCGACCAGGAAGGCCCGATCGACTTCTCGCACCCGCGCTACTACAACATCACCTGGATGACGCTCCTCGAGGAAGCCCACGCCAACCTCGCCGGCTTCCCCAGCGTCTTCTAGCCCACATCCTCGTTGCACCGGCGGCCCGGGCCGCGCCCGGCACGACACCGCTATCCCGCTGCCGCCCGCCGTGCGCCAGCCGTGCAGCGCTACCTCCCGGATAGCACCGACGTCTCCAGCACGTGCGTCAGCACGCCGATCGTCCGCTCCAGCGAGTACCCGTCGCGCATCCGGATCTGCGCGTACGTCTCGAAGCTGGTGAGCGTCAGCAGCAGCGTCGCCGCGTCGCGTTCCGAGAGCTCCGGCCGCAGGTACCCCTGCTCCCCGAGCCGGTGCGTGATGTTCTGGATGTGCCCCCGGCGCACCTGCTCCTTCAGCTCGTCGATCTCTGCGGCCTGCCGGTCCTCCGCCGCGAGCGCCTTC
>DATMAH010000337.1:0-6158 GCA_035583735.1 Dehalococcoidia bacterium | reverse complement strand
TCACGCTGCTAGGCTGGCGCGCGTTGGGCCATTGCATGTGAAAGGCGAGTGAGCGGGTGACCACTCCGGAATCAACGGCTGCGGCCGCGGCATGCGATCCCGCGCTCGCCGACGAACTGCAGGCGGCGCTCGATGCGGCCGTCGCGGCGCCAGGCGGGCCGCCGGGTGTCATGCTGCGCGTCAGCGGCGAGCGGCTCGGCTTCTGGGCCGGGGCCGTGGGCCTGGGCGAGATCGCGTCGCGCACGCCGATGCGGGCGAGCGACCGGTTCCGCGCCGGCAGCATCATGAAGCCGTTCGTGGCCGCCGCCGTCCTGCAGCTCGCCGAGGACGGCACGCTCTCGCTCGACTCCGCGCTGCCCGACGTGCTGCCGGAGCACACGCACGGCCGGTTTCAGGACGCGCACAGCATCACGGTGCGCAGGCTGCTCAACCATACGGCCGGATTGCCGGAGTGGCTGGGCCCGCCGATACGCGCGCAGCTGATGGCCAATCCGCGCCGCGTGTGGGGTGTCGCGGAGTTCCTCGAGATCTCCGGCGCACAGGAGCGGGTGTTGCCTCCCGGCGCGCGCTACGCATACTCGAACACGCACTACAACCTGCTCGGCGCGATCATCGAGCACGCGACGGGTGTTACGTGGCGCGACGCCGTGCGTGAGCGCGTGATCGCGCGCGCCGGCCTCGGCGAGACGTCGCTGCCCGAGCCGGGCGACGCGTGGATTCCCGGCGAGCACGCGCACGGCTACGAAGGCGCCATCGACGTCACCTACGTCGACCCGTCGATGGCCGGCGCGGCCGGGGGTGGCGCGCTGATCACCACGCTGGCGGACCTGGCGCGGTTCTGGGACGCGCTGCTGGCGGGCGATCTGCTCCGTCGCGGCGAGACGCTTCGGGAGATGCTGGCGTTCGTCGATGCGCCGGACGTGGGGGGACAGGTCGGCTACGGACTCGGCGTGCAGCGCTACGTGCTGCCCGGCGGGCTGGAGGTGATCGGCCATCTTGGCAGCACGGCCGGTTACCGTGCATTCGGCGGCCGTGTGCGGCGCCTCGGCGTCACCGTCGCGATGGCCATGAATACGCCGGCGGACCCGGCGCCCGTGCTGTTGCCCGCCCTCGATGCCATGCGCCGGAACCTGCGCCCGTAGTCACCGACGTCCGTCCGTCCGCTACGCCCGCTCGGCGTGACCTGCCGCGACGCGCCACACCTGCGCGCCGGCGTCGATCAGCGGCGCGAAGCGGTCCGGGTCCGGCGACGTGATCAGCGCCTGGTCCGCCTCCAGCGCGGCGAGGACGCTGCCGCGGCGGTGCTCGTCCAGCTCCGACAGCACGTCGTCGAGCAGGAGGATGGGGCGCTCGCCGCTGCGCTCGAACAGGAAGCGGGCCTCCGCGAGCCGCAACGCCAGCGCCGCCGTGCGCTGCTGTCCGCGCGACGCGAACGACGAGGCGGGCTCGTCGCCGAGCGTCATCGCCAGGTCGTCGCGGTGCGGCCCGCTCAGCGTGATCCCGGCGCCGATGTCGCGGCTGTGCACCGCGCGCAGCTTCTCCAGCAGCGCCTGCTCGATGTCCGCGACGCCGGCGGCCGCGATGCGCTCCGCCGGCCAGCCCTCGACAAAGCGCGGCTCGTAGGCCAGGCCAAACTCCTCGCGCTTGCCGCTGAGGCGCGCGTGGGCGTCGGCCGCCGCGGGCGCGAGCTGCCCCATGGCGCGCGCCCGCGCGGAGACGAGGACGGCGGCTTCGCGCGACAGCTCCTCGTCCCAGTAGTCCAGCTCGTCGCGCCTGCCGCGGCCCTCCTGGAGCTGCTTGAGCAGCGCGTTCCGCTGCGTCACCAGCTTGTTGTACTTCGAGAGCGCGCGACCGTAGGCGCGGTCCGCCTGCGAGAGCATCACGTCGAGATAGCGGCGGCGCCCGGAGGGACTGCCGCGCACGAGGTCCATGTCGTCGGTGGTGAAGAGGACGCCGGTGATGTTGCCGGCGGCATCCGCCTGCCGCCGCGCCACGCCGTTGACCTTGAAGCGCTTCGACGCGACCAGCCCCCGCGCGCCCTCCCGCCCGGCGATCGCCAGCTCGACGGTGACGTCGCCGGACGCGCGCACGGCCGTCCCTTCGATGCGCGCGACCGGCTGTGCGTCGTCGCGCGCGTCCCAGTGGATGTAGTCGGCGTCGCCCGTCGCCCGCTCCGAGCGCCCGGCGACAAGGAGGAACACCGCCTCGAGGACGTTCGTCTTCCCCTGCGCGTTCTCGCCCAGCAGCAGCACGTGTCCGGGCTCGAACTCGAAGTCTTGCCGGGCGTAGTTGCGGAAGTTCGCGAGCGAGAGCGAGCGCAGGTGCATGGTGGGGAGGGTATCGGAGCGAGTCTTGCGGTGTCAGAGGCGGCCGCGGGGGGCGGGTAGGAGGCGGGAGGCGGGAAGCAGGAGACGGGAGGCGTGAAGCGGGAGGCGGGAAGCGAGATGTGAGGAGTGAGACGCAGAACGAACAGCGGGCGGCCGGGCGCCGGGTTTCGCACGTCGACATAAGCGACGGCGGAGCGAGCGGCGTCGACGTAAGCGGAATTGTGGGGGAGGTTATGGAAATGATGGGGCGGGCCGGGTATACTCGCCTCGAAGCAGCCTATGCTCCCGGGATTGTGGCATCTGCCCGTGCCACCCTACCGGGTCGGGCTGCTTCTCCGCTTCTCGAGGGTCCGGTCGCCGGCGCGAGACCTCACGACTTGATGGAGTACTTCATCAGCGGGGAGAGGCGCCTGGCGGCCGCCAGTACGGCACGAGACGCCCGGCCTTGCGGCAGCATGACGTAGAGTGCCCACGGCAGCAGCCGCAGCGCCGTCCCCCGCATCGTCGACGGGCGGATGCGCGCGGTGAAGACGTAGCCCATGGGCAGGGCGACGCTCCGCTCGTAGATGGGATCCTGCTCCATGCCGGTATCGTAACGGACGGCGGCGGATGCGGGCAGCGGCGGAGTCACACCTCCGGTCGATCGCGGGGTGCCGAGCGGCGTGTCGCCGCGGGTACGAGCAGCGCGCGGGCTGGAGGCCCGCGCCACGGTGTGCGGTGCGTGGATTGCTCAGTCTTCCCAGCGGCGGAAGATGAGGGCGGCGTTGTGGCCGCCGAGGCCGACGGAGTTAGAGAGCGCGACGCGCACGTCCGCACGGCGCGCCTCGTTCGGCACGTAGTCGAGGTCGCAGTCGGGATCCGGCGTCGAGTAGTTGAGGGTCGGCGGGATGATGCCGGTGCGAAGCGCCTGCACGCAGGCGATCGCCTCCAGCGCGCCGGCGCCGCCCATCAGGTGCCCGTGCATCGCCTTCGTGGAGCTGATCGCCAGGCGGTAGGCGTGTTCGCCGAAGGCCGTCTTGATGGCGGCGGTCTCCGCCCGGTCGTTCAGCGGCGTGCCGGTCCCGTGGGGGTTGATGTAGTCGACTTCGTCCGGCGAAATGCCCGCCTTCTTCACCGCCCGCCGCATCGCCATCGCCGAGCCGCGGCCCGACTCCAGCGCCGCCACCATGTCATAGGCGTCCGCCGTGGCGGCGTAGCCGATGACCTCCGCGTAGATCTCGGCGCCGCGCGCGCGAGCGTGATCGAGGCTCTCGACGACGAGCGCAGCGGCGCCCTGGCCGACGACGAAGCCGTCGCGGTGGGCGTCGAAGGGCTTGCAGGCGCGCTCGGGATGCTCCGCGTCGTTCGCCAGCGCGCGCAGGGCGTGGAAGCCGGCGAGCAGCACCGGCAGCAGCGGGTTGTCGGTGCCACCGGCGACGATCGCCTCCGCGTCGCCGCGGCGGATGGTCTCCCACGCCTCGCCGATGGCGCCGGTGCCGGTGGAGCAGGCCGAGGCGACCGCCATGTTCGGGCCGGCCGCGCCGATGGCGATGGCGACGTGGCCGCTGGCGGCGTCCGGCAGCATGTTGCTGATGAGGAACGGACTCACGCGCCGGTAGCCGCTCTTGAGGAAGATCTCGTTCTGCTCCAGCAGCAGGCCGTAGCCGCCGCCCGCCGAGCCGAAGATCACGCCCACATCGTCGCGGTTGCTCTCGTCGATCGTGAGCCCCGCATCGGCGACGGCTTCCAGCGCGGAGGCGACGGCGAACTGGCCGTTCCTGTCCATCCGGCGCAGCTCCTTCGGCGGGATCAGCTCCTCCGGGTGGAAGTCGCGCACCTCGCCGCCGATCTGCACCTCGAACTGCGAGACGTCGAACTGCGTGAGGTGCCCGATGCCGGAGCGCCCGTCGACCATGGCCTGCCAGGCGTCGCGCCAGTTGTTGCCGAGCGGGCACACGGTGCCCATGCCCGTGATGACGACGCGACGGTTGGGCAGGAGTTCGGGACGGCCGTTGGTCACCGGGGCGCCGCCGCCTTGTCACTGCTGTCGTCCTGGGCCGCCTCGTCCGATGCCGCCGGCTCGAGCAGGTCGAGCCACTGCGCCTCGTCGAAGATGTCGACGATGCGGGCATCGCGGTCGAGACGGCGGCTGATGCTGGAGAGGACGTTGCCGGGGCCGACCTCGAAGAACGCGGACGCGCCGGCCCGGCGCATCTCCAGGAACGCGCGCATCCAGTGCACGGCGCCGGTCATCTGGTCCGTCAACTCGTGCTTCACCTCGTCGGCGGTCGTGAGCACGCGGCCCGTGAGGCTGGAGACGAGCGGGAACTTCGGGTCACGGAACTCGATCGCGTCGATCTTGCGGCGCAGCTCCTCGCGCGCCTCGGTCATCTTCGGGAAGTGGCCTGGCACGGAGATGGGGAGCTGGACGACGCGGGCGCCGCGCGCCTTCACGGCGTCGACTGCCCGCTGCAGGGCCGAGATCGTGCCCGAGATCACCGTCTGTCCGGGCCCGTTGACGACGGCGACGGAGACGTCGCCGTCCGGCGATACCTCCTCGCAGACGTCGCGCACGTCCTCGTCGCTAGGGCCGATGACGCTCGCCATGCCGCCGGGGCGCTTCTGCGACCACTTGGCCATGATGCGGCCCCGCTCTCGCACCAGCTTCAGCGCGTCGGCGAAGGTGAGGCTCTCGGCGGCCGCGGCGGCGGTGAACTGGCCGAAGCTGTGGCCCGATGCGTGCGAGGGTTTGAGGCTCCGCCCCAGCTCCGCGACACGCTCCCGCAGGTAGGCGAGATGCGCCCAGCTCACGGCCAGGATGGCGGGCTGCGTGTTCACCGTCTTCTGGAGGTCCCGTTCGGAGCCTTCCATGACAATGCGTGTGACGTCCATGCCAAGGATGTCGTCCGCCTGGGCGAAGACATCACGGGCCGCGGGCGAGGCTTCCGCGACCCGGCGCCCCATGCCCTTGTGCTGGGAGCCCTGCCCGGGAAAGAGGAGCGCGAGCTTCTGCGGCGGGGTCTTGTCCATCTCGCTCGTCGATTGCCGATTCAACTGCCCCGATCATATCACAGCAAGACAGCCCGGGACGGCGGCCACTCGCACCATCGGGCCCGGACATTCGCCCCATCTTCGTGCTCGCGGGCGAGCGGCGCGTAGGTGTTATGAGGATCGAAGGGTCCGCGCCCTCAGATCGCTGAATCCGTCACGCTATACTGCGGCCAATCTGCGGAGGTTTCCGAGTGCGCGGCCGCGATCTTCTGTCCATCGCCGAGCTCGGCCCGGACGAGGTCGAGCGTATCCTCCGTGTGGCCCTGAGCCTGAAGCGAGACGGTGGCGGGCACGATATCCTGCGCGGCAAGACCCTGGCCCTCATCTTCGAAAAGCCGTCCCTGCGGACTCGCGTTAGCTTCGACATCGCCATGCAGCAGCTCGGCGGACATGCCGTCTACCTGAACCAGGCGGAGGTGGGCCTGGGCCAGCGCGAGCCGGTCGCCGACGTCGCCCGCGTCCTGAGCCGCTACGTCGATGTCATCGCCGCCCGCACCTACTCCCACCAGACGCTGCTCGACCTCGCGCGGCACGCCGATGTGCCCGTCATCAACGCCCTGTCGGACGAGGAGCATCCCTGCCAGGCGCTGGCGGACCTGCTCACGGTGCTGGAGCGCTTCGGGACGCTGCGCGGCGTGCGGCTCGCGTTCGTCGGCGACGGGTTCAACGTGGCCGCGTCGCTGGCGGAGGCGGCCGCGCTGAGCGGGATGAGCTTCGCGATGGCCTCGCCGCCGGGCTACGACCTGCGGGAGGGCGTCAAGCGCATGATCGCGGAGCGCGCCGCCGAGAACGGCGGGAGCG
>DATMAH010000336.1:0-5677 GCA_035583735.1 Dehalococcoidia bacterium | reverse complement strand
GAGCGGCAGCAGGTACTCGACGAGGGCGGCGACGGCGTCGTCCTCGAGCAGGCGGTGGCCGCCCTTCGCCACCATCACCGGGTCGACGACCAGCCGCTCCACGGCGTGCGCGCGCATCCGGTCCGCGACGGTGCGGATGATGGCGGCGTTCGCGAGCATGCCCGTCTTCACGGCGTCCGCGCCAATGTCCGAGAGGACGGCGTCGACCTGCTCGGCGACGAGCCCCTCGGGCATGGCGAGCCAGTCCGTGACGCCGAGGGTGTTCTGCGCCGTCACCGCCGTGATCGCCGACGTGCCGTACACGCCAAACGCGGCGAACGTCTTGAGGTCGGCCTGGATGCCCGCGCCGCCGCCGGAGTCACTGCCGGCGATGGTGAGGGCGCGTGCGACCGGTTCGTCGGGCATGGGCCTCCGTTTCAGCCGAGGCGGGCGCATGCGGGCCGGTGGAGGGTGAGGGTCTGCTGTCCGTTCCCTGCGCCGGCATTACCCGGGTCAGGTTCAGCGGTCGCCCGTCATCGGGCCTCTCAGCCGGGGCCGCCCCAGCTCCCGCAGAACAAGTCGGCTATGTCCAGCGTACGGAGGCGCGGTGCGGCGGGTCAAGCGAGGGGGATAGAAGGCACCGTCATGACCGGAGCGAAACGGACGGGCGACTGGCGAGACCGCATCGTCGCGGATCCCGCGATCCTGGGCGGTACGGCGGCCATTCGTGGTACGCGGGTCGCCGTCGCGACCATCCTCGAATGTCTCGCCGCCGGGGTGGACGATCCAGCAGATGCTGGAGGCGTACGCGTCCCTGGATGAAGAAGCGGTCCAGGCAGCGCTCTGGTACGCCGCAGAGGTCGTCCGAGACGACGCCGCACTCCCGTTGGCCGCACCCGCCCCGCAGAGTTGAGACTGCTCGCCGACGAGAACGTACCAGCGCCGAGCATCGACGTGATGCGCGCTGGTGGACACGATGTGGCCCTCATTCGTGGAGATTGAGCCGGGCGCCGGCACCGCCAGCGATCGCCACCTTCGCGTCGACGCGGCCGGCCATGTGCACTCCTCCTGCCGTGTCATCCGCACGGTTACGCGCGACCGCCCCCTGTGAACGCTGTCTTCTCCTCGACGAAACAGATCGGGTTGCCAAACGGGTCGCGCGCGTAGAACGAGCGCTCGCCCCAGTCGCGCTTGCGCACGCGGTCCTCCAGCCACGAGCAGCCGGCGCGGCGCGCCGCCGCGTACGCGGCATCGATGCCGGCGACGGAGAAGTACACGTGCTCGACGTTCGGACGCACCGGCGCGGCGGCGTCATGCTCGCGCGGGTCGACGATGGCGAGGATCGTGGGCCCGCAGTAGAAGTAGTGGCGCCTGGGCGCGATGCGCTCCCCCTCATGCCCCAGCACCGTGGCGTAGAAGCGGACGTCGCGCTCGACGTCGTCCGTCGGCAGGATGACGCGGAACAGCAGCGGGACCGTCACCTCCGTCCCGGCCAGCGCGGTCTCGGCGATGCGCCGCTCCTCTGGCGTCAGCGGGGCGGCCCGCAGCATGTCGGGACGGCGGCGCGCGGTGCGCAGGATGCTCTGCTCGCGGCGCCAGCGCTCGACCTCGGCGTGGTGGCCGGACAGCAGGACCTCCGGCACGCGCAGCCCGCGGTACTCTGCCGGGCGGGTGTACTGCGGATACTCCAGCAGCCCCGCCGCGTGAGACTCTTCGGCCAGCGACCGCGCGGAACCGAGGACGCCCGGCACATGCCGCGCGACGGCGTCGATCAGCACCCAGGCGGCCGGCTCGCCGCCGGAGAGCACGTAATCGCCGATGCTGATCTCGTCGTCCGCCAGCGCCTCGCGCACGCGCTCGTCGACGCCCTCGTAGTGGCCGCAGATGAGGATGAGCCGCGCCTCGTTCGCGAGCTCGGCGGCGATCGCGTCGGAGAGCAGTCGCCCCTGCGGCGTGAGCAGGATGACGCGGCCGGCGCCCGGCGCCATCGGACGTACCGCATCGACGCACTCGAAGATCGGCTCCGGCTTCATCACCATGCCGGGGCCGCCGCCGTACGCGTAGTCGTCGGCGACCTGGTGGCGGTCGTGGGCGTAGTGGCGCGGGTTGTGCAGCGCAACTTCGACGATGCCGGCTTCGCGCGCGCGGCCGATGATGCTGGCCGAAAGCGGCGCTTCCAGCATCTCCGGGAACAGCGTCAGCACGTCGATACGCACGACGGGAGCGTACCGCAACGAAGATGGAGGCGAGCGCCGGCGGAGGCGTAACCAACGGGCATACGCAGGCGCATGCGGGCATGTCATAATGGCGCGCGCCGGGTCCCGGCCCGGTCCCCGCAGGGAGCAGTGCGCAGGAGAATCCGCATACATGAGTAGAGAGCAACGAAGGCTGGACCGCAGGCAGCAGTCGCGGCAGCAAAAGGCGGGGGGTGCTCCGCCGTCCCGCCGGACGCCGGTGAAGGTGCAGACCGGTAGCCGCTTCCCACTCATCCCGCTGGCCGTCGTCGGCGGCGTGATCGTGGTCGTCGGCCTGCTGGCCTACCTGATCTTTCAGTCCACGCAGGAAAGCGAGGCGCTATCGGCGGCCGACCGGGCGGAGCAGAACGACAGCGCCGACCTGCCAGGCACGTTCGTGCCGTCGCAGGGGCGCGGGCACTTCCCCGGAGGCTTCGAGGGTCACGTCGTTACCCCCTTCTGCCAGGGCGTCGAGCAGTCGGAGACAGCCCGCGAGCGCTCGGGCACGATCCTGAGCGCCGACCCGGACATCGCCGGCACGCGGCCGCAGGGGACGCCGACGTCGACCTGGACGCCGCTCGGCGCCAGCGGCACGCCCGATCCGGACGCGACGCCATCGACGACGCCTGAGGACGGGAGCGGGGACCACGGTGCGGGAACGGCCGAAGAAGACTGCTACGCCAGCAACCCGCCGTCGTCGGGATCGCACCTGGGCGTGCAGCGCGGCATCGACATCGGTGGCGGCAAGCTGATCAACCTGCCGCCCGACCCCGACGTCTACCCGGACGACGTCGAGATCCCGCGCGATGCGATCCCGCACATCCTGGAGCACGCCGGCGTGTTCGTCGGCTACAACTGCGCCGACGGCGACACGGAGTGCGCGGAGGCCGTCGAACGGCTGAAGGACCTCGTCAACGACCGCATCGACAACCACGACGACCGCGTCGTGATGGCGCCCAGCAGCGACCTGCCGGAAGGGACGATCGGCATCTCGGCCTGGACGCGCGTGCTCAACATGCCAGCGTCGGAGTTCGGCGAGCGGCAGGGCGAGGTCGAAGACTTCATCGGCGCGCACGCCTGCCGGTTCGACCCGGAGAACTTCTGCCGGTAGGGCCGCATCGAATCGCACGTTCTGCGGCAAGCGCGGGCCGGGGATCGCTTCTCCGGCCCGCGCTTTGCGCCTGTACGCGGCGCCGCGCGGCGGCGTACACTCGCCTCATGGAACTGACGGTCCGCAGCCACCACACCCGGACGTCCGACGGCTTCGAGGAGCGCGCCCGCAAGAAGCTCGCGCGGCTGGAGCGCGTGCTGCCGCGCACCGACTCCGCCGTCATCGAAGTGGAGCACGAAGAGACGAAGGCGCCGGGCCAGCGGTACGCCGTGCATGTCACCGTCAAGGCGGGCGCGGTCACGCTGCGGGTCTCGGAGCGCGGCGCCGACCCGCTCGAGGCGCTGGAGGTGGCGGCCGACGTGCTGACGCAGCAGGCGCGGCGCGAGAAGGAGCGCCTGGACGCCGCGCATCACCCCCATCCGCGCGACGGCCGGCCGGCGAAGGAGATCGTCGCGGAGCGCCTGAACGCTCCGCCGCCGGAGCCTTCGGCGGATTGACAGCCGCGCGCGCAATGCGAGCGCCGGGATTGTGCGCCACGTCACAGGTGCTAGAATCTAGGCACCCGGAGCGAAGAGTTCGGAACATTACACAGGTTTGAACACATTCAGTTCCGCGACGCGCGTCGACGCCCTGGTCGCCTCCGACCGTTGGCTCACGCTGGGACAGGCCTGCAAGCTGCTGAACGTCGATGAGTCGACGCTCCGGCGCTGGGCGGACGCCGGGCAGGTGCGCACGTTCCGCACGCCGGGCGGCCACCGCCGCTTCGCCGAGAGCGACGTGCGCGCCATCGTCGACGGCAAGGCCGTGCGCCGCCCGCCCTCTGACGTCGGCGAGGTGGCGACGCGGCGCATCCGCCGTCAGCTCCACACGGCACACCGCCCGGACTGGTACGCCAGCGTCGACGAGGGGCAGCGTGAGAAGCTGCGCGTCCTCGGCCGGAAGCTGATGGCGCTCGTGGCGGACTACGTCGCGCGTCGCGGCAAGCGGGCGTCCCTGCTCGAGCAGGCGCGGCACACGGGCGCGGAATACGGCGAGGAGCTGGCGCAGGCGGGCATGTCGCTGTCCCAGGCGATGCGTGCGTTCACGTTCTTCCGGCGCAGCCTGGACCAGTCGGCGAAGCAGGCGCTCGCGCGTCAGGGCACGCCCCCGGCGGAGTCGGTCGAGGTGTGCGAGCAGATCATGGCGCTTGCGGACGAGGTGATGCTCGGCATCGCGGGAGCGTACGACAAGTAGACGCCGCGCGGCGCGGCGGACGAGGGACGAGGACGGCAGAAGACCATGGCGTTGTACCCGGTGTTCATCGAGGCGAAGGGCCGGCGCGTGCTCGTCATTGGCGGTGGCCACGTCGGGGCGGAGAAAGTGCGCGGGCTGCTGCCGGCGGAGGCCGACATCACCGTCGTCAGCCCCACGCTGAACGACGAGCTGCGCGAGCACGCCGAGGCGGGCCGCGTGCGATACGTGGCGCGCGAGTACCGCGAGTCCGACCTGGACGAGCAGCCGTGGGACTGGGTGATGATCGCGACGGACGACGGCGCCATCAACGCCGAGGTGCGCAAGCAGGCACAGAAGCGGCGCATCTGGGTGAACGCCGCCGACGACCCCGCGAACTGCGACTTCATCTTGCCGTCGGTGGTGCGCAAGGGGGCGATCACGCTCGCGGCGTCCACGGCGGGCGCCAGCCCGGCGCTGGCGCGGCGCCTGCGCGAGGAGCTGGACGCCTACCTGACCGAGGACATGCCGGCGCTCGCCGACCTGCTGGCCGAGGTGCGGCAAGAGGTCCGCAAGCGCGGCATCAAGGTCGAGAACGACCGGTGGCAGGAGGCCATCGACGAGCGGCTGCGCGTGCTGCTGGCGCAGCGCAAGCACACGCAGGCGCGCGCCTACCTGGTGGAGCGCCTCGGCATCGAGCTGCCGCCGCTGGCGGAGAGCGCGTCAGCCCTGAACGGGACGGAGGGCTAGCGCGATGCAGGTGTCGGTCGTCGGCATCTCGCACCGCACCGCTCCGGTCGCCGTGCGCGAGCACTTCGCCTTCGGCCCCGACGAGATCCCCGGCGCGCTCGCGCGTCTCGGCGAACGCTACGCCGGAGCGGCGCTGCTCTCGACATGCAACCGGACGGAGGTCTACGTCGCGTCGCCGCGCGGCGTCACGGACCCCCGTCCCGTCATCGCGCTGCTGAGCGAAGCGAAGGGCGAAGCGCCGGCTGAAGGCGCGCCGTTCTTCGCGCTGACGGGAAAGGAGGCGGCGCGCCACCTCTTCCGCGTCGCGGCGGGCATCGACTCCATGGTCGTCGGCGAGTCGGAGATCATGGGACAGGTGCGCGGCGCCTGCGCGAGGAGCTGGACGCCTACCTGA
>DATMAH010000335.1:0-2338 GCA_035583735.1 Dehalococcoidia bacterium | reverse complement strand
ACGGCGCCTCGCCCGCCGGCGCCGCGATCGGGGCAGCATCGACGGCGGTGGGCGCCGCTTCCGCGGCGGTCGTGGGCGTCGCGACCGGCGTGTCCGTCGCGTCCGCGGCAGGCGTGCCCGTGGGTTCCGGCTGCGGCGTGTTCGTCGCCTGCGGCACGGGCGTGTTCGTCGGTCCCGCCTGCGCTGCCGCGACGTTGATCACGCCGTTCATCAGGTTCAGGTTTGCGCTGCTGTGGACCGAGCAGAAGTATTCGTACGTGCCAGGCGTCGTGAACGTGTGCGAGAACCCGGCGCTGTCGAGGATGCCCGACGAGAACGACCCGTCGTCCGCAACAACCGTGTGCGTGCCGCTGCTCAGCGTCCAAATGACGGTGTCGCCGGCCGTGATGTTCAGCGTCGCCGGCGTGAAGGAGTTATCCGCCACCGTCACGGTGTGGTCCGCGGCCTCTGCGAGCGGCGGCGAACTCCCGTGGACGATCGTGATGGCGGTAACGATGAGCAGTGCGGACATCGCCGCGAGAAGGGTTCGCATGAGCAGCTTCCTTGTCCGTGACGCGGGCCACCCGCGGGCTAGCTTACGCCTTCGGTACGACGCCACCGCCGGAGTGGATTCGCCCGGCTGAACGTCCACAGCTCACCGCCGTCAGCGCGCAGTGGCCTGCCCGGGCGCGCGGCCGGTCCCCAACCGTAGGACCGCCACCGCGGGCGCCGGCCCCTCGCCGCAACGCATCAATCGGCACGGGGCCTGCCCGGTGGCCCTGATAGCCCTCCGCTCCACCCCGCCGATACAATCGGGACAGTGTTCGGCCGGGCAGCGACGGGAGGGATGCGTGAGCGTTCGCAAGGCAGTGGTGCTGGCCGCCGGGTACGGCACCCGTATGCTCCCGGCGACGAAGGCGCAGCCGAAGGAGACGCTCCCCCTCGTCGATAAGCCGCTCATCCAGTACACGATCGAGGAAGCCGTCGCCGCCGGCATCCGCCAGGTGACCATCGTCACGGCCTCCAGCAAGCGCGCCGTCGAGGACCACTTCGACCGCAACCTCGAGCTGGAGATGATGCTGCGCGAAAAGGGCGACAAGGAGCGCCTCGCCGAACTCGAGCGCATCGCCGACCTGGCCAACATCGTCTACGTCCGCCAGAAGGAGCAGCGTGGCATCGGCCACGCCGTGCTCCAGGCGAAAGAGATCGTCGGCGACGAGCCGTTCTTGCTCATGTTCCCGGACGACGTGCTCGTCGCGGACGTGCCCGTCTCGAAGCAGATGGTGGACGTCTTCGACGAGCGCGGCGGCTCCGTCATCGCCGTGCAGCGCGTGGCCGACAGCGAGGTGGAGCAGTATGGCATCGTCGGCGGCGAGGATCTCGGCGGCGGCGTGATGCGTGTGTCGCAACTCGTCGAGAAGCCGCGGCTCGACGAGGCGCCGTCGCGTCTCGGCATCGTCGGCCGTTATGTCCTGACACCCCGCATCTTCCCCATGATCGAGAAGACGCCACCCGGCAAGGGCCGCGAGATCCAGATCACCGACGCGCTGGCCCAGCTCGCGAAAGAGGAGCCCGTCTTCGCCTACGAGTTCGAAGGCCACCGCTATGACACGGGCCGCCCGCTCGGGCTGCTCACCGCGGCAATCGAGATCGCGATGCGCCGCGCCGACATCGGGCCAGGGCTGCGCGAGTTCCTGCGGACGCTGCCGCTCGACGACTGACATGGCGGGACGACGGGTCATCGGCCGCATCCTCTCGCTCGGCGTACCGATGCCCGGGCCGCTCGTCGACAACTACAACATCATCAGCGCGCCCTCGTTCTTCGACTACGACGCGCTGGTCGTCGCCCCGCACGTCACTTCGCAGCTCATCGAGGACATCGTCTCCGGCGAGCGCGAGGCGCGCACCTTCGCCGGCGCCGACGTGCGCGTGCGCCCCGAGCGCCCGTCCGACGCCGCCCTGGCCGACGTGCTCGCGCGTCGGCGGGATGAGACGCAGCGGCTGCTCGACAACGGCGGCGTCGTCGCGATCTTCCTCGCCCCCACCATGTGGCACCGCATCGGCGAATGGGAGATCGGCGACTACTGGTGGCTGCCGCTCCCCGAGGGCGTCTCCCTCGCCCCGCCGTGCGTCGTCCCGGCCGACGGCACCTCCGCGCACGTCGTCGACGCCGCGCGCCCGCTGGCACCGTTCGTCATCGGCCAGCTTGCGCGCATCGCGTACCGCGCGCGGGTCGACGAGAAGGCGCTGCCCGCGGCGCAGGTGTTCGTGCGGAGCGGCGGCGGCGCGGCCATCGGCGCGGAGCTGGAGCTGGGGCGCGGGCGCGTCGTGCTGCTGCCCGCGCTCAAGCAGTTCCCCT
>DATMAH010000334.1:0-15759 GCA_035583735.1 Dehalococcoidia bacterium | reverse complement strand
CGGCGAGGAACGCAACGTCGGCGCTCCGCGCACGGATGGAGCGTCGTCGCCGCCGCACCCGGCGACGAGCACGCACGCCGTCAGCCCGGCCGCGGCGAACGCCAGACGGCGCAGCGCCATCACTGCTCCTCGATCTCGATCGTCGCGATCACGGTCGCGGGCGCGTCGGCCGCGCGCGGGTCGCGCGGCAGGATCCTGTCCAGCACGTCGCGCCCCTCCACGAGCTGCCCGAACACCGTGTACCTGCCGTCCAGGTCCGGCTGCGGCGCGTAGTCGATGAAGAACTGGCTGCCTGCGGAATTCGGGGCGGCCGTCTTCGCCATGCCCAGCGTGCCGTCCAGGAAGCGGCGCGAGTTCACCTCGTCCGGCACCGTGTAGCCCGGCCCGCCGCGTCCCGTCCCCGTCGGGTCCCCCGCCTGCGCGACGAACCCGGGGACCACGCGGTGGAAGATCACGCCGTCGTAGAACCCCTCTCGCGCAAGGAACACGAAGCTGTTCACGTGCTGCGGCGCGTCCTTCGGGTACAGCTCCAGCCGCATGTCACCAACGTCCGTCTTGATGATCGCGAAGTACCGCTTCTCGCAGTCGATGGTGAACGGCGGCAGCGAATCGTACACGGGCTTTCCTCCCTGCTGCGTCGCCACCGGCTGCGGCGGCTCCGATGACTGTCCGGCGGCAGCCTCCTGCAGCGGCGTGCAGCGGTCCTCGTCCGTGACGTCCGCCGGCGGTTGGGTCGCGTCGCCCGGCGGGACGGCCGTGACATCGCCCGCCGTCTCCGTCTGCGAGAAGCCGTCTGTCCTCGTCGCCTGCGATTGCGGCGCCGGCGAGCCCGTCGCGTCGTCGTCGCCGTTATCGTCGCCGCAGGCGGCGCCGGCCACCGCCAGCGCCGCCACCAGCGCAATCAACCACCTCGCCAACAGGCACCTCCTCCGAGCGGAAACGATAACAAACGGCATCCGGCGGGATCGAGCGCCCGCCGCACCGCATTAGACGCCGCGCCGCGCAGACGGTACACCGTGCCGCATCAACGTCCCCCGCGAGGAGCCGCCATGCCTGAACGCACCACCCTCCGCACCGAGACCGACGGCGGCGTCCGCTCCATCGTCCTCACGCGGGCGCGCGAGTACAACACCATCACGCCCGCCCTGCGTGACGAGCTCGCCGCCGCCATCGACGAGGCGGACGACGATCCGGCCGTCCGCGTCGTCCTGCTGCGCGCCGAGGGCCCGGCGTTCTGTGCCGGCTACGGCCTCGACTGGTCGACCCGCGCGCCGGGCCGCGACAGCGGCGCCCCGCAGCGCGCCTGGGACAGCGTCTCCGACATGCGCATGATCGGGCGCTTCGTCGACACGTACATGAAGCTCTGGTACTGCTCCAAGCCCGTCATCGCCGCCGTCCAGGGCTGGTGCATCGGCGGCGGCACCGACATGGTGCTCTGCGCCGACATCATCATCGCCGGCGAAGGCGCCTCGTTCGGCTACCCGCCATCCCGCGTCTGGGGCACACCGACGACCGCCATGTGGGTCTACCGCATGGGCCTCGAGCGCGCGAAGCGCTACCTGCTCACCGGCGACGAGATCAGGGCGCCCGAGGCCGCCCGCATCGGCCTCATCCTCGAGGCCGTGCCGGACGACGAGCTGCAGGCCCATGCCATGGCGCTCGCCCGCCGCATGGCGCTCGTACCCACCAACCAGCTCCAGATGCTGAAGCTGCTCTGCAACCAGACCGCCGAGAATATGGGCCTCGCCTCCAGCCGCACGCTCGGCACGCTCTTCGACGGCATCGCCCGTCATACCCAGGAGGGGCTGGACTTCGTGGCGCGCGCGAACGAGGCCGGCTTCCGCCAGGCCGTCCGCGAGCGCGACGACCCCTTCGGCGACTACGGCTCGCGGCCGCGCGACGCGACCTGAGCGGCGCGTTCCAGGCCATACGTCCACTCGGCGGCCCAGGCCGGGCCGGCTGGCATCTTGACAGCCTCCGTATCAAGTCGCTACAACAGTCACAGCGGCTAGCACTCGGACGGCGTGAGTGCTAACCCGCCCAGAACGCAACCATACAGAGACAGAAGGTACGCAGACATGGCAACGCCCAGATTCACCGAAAAAGCCCAGGAGGCGTTGCTCGACGCCTCGCGCCACGCCGAGGACGCCCATCATCCGTCTGTGACCCCGCTCCACCTGCTGTACGCCCTGACGACGCAGGAAGGGGGCGTCGTACCGCTGGTGCTGCGCGCCGCCGGTGCCCAGCTCGATGTCATCCGCACCCGGCTCGAACGGGAGCTCGACCGGCTCAGCAAGGTCTACGGCCCGGTCCAGGTCGCCACGTCCGATGACCTCCGGCGGATCATCCGCGCCGCCGAGGACCACGCGGGGCGCCTGCGCGATGACTACATCAGCACGGAGCACCTGCTCCTCGCCCTCGCCGACGCGCAGGACGCCAGCGGCGAGACGCTCCGCTCCCAGGGCCTTGACCGCGAGCGCCTCCTCAGCGCGCTCACACAGGTCCGCGGCAGCCAGCGTGTCAGCGACCCCAACCCTGAGGCCACCTACGACGCGCTCAACAAGTACGGCCGCGACCTCACACAGCTCGCCCGCAGCGGCAAGCTCGACCCCGTCATCGGCCGCGACGACGAGATCCGCCGCGTCATCCAGGTGCTCGCGCGGCGCACGAAGAACAACCCCGTGCTCATCGGCGAACCCGGCGTCGGCAAGACCGCCATCGTCGAGGGACTCGCGCAGCGCATCGTCCGCGGCGACGTGCCCGAAGGCCTGAAGGACCGCCGCGTTTGGGCGCTCGACCTCGGCGCCCTGGTCGCCGGCGCAAAGTACCGCGGCGAGTTCGAGGAGCGCCTGAAGGCCGTCCTGAAGGAGATCCAGCAGGCCGAGGGCGAGATCGTGCTGTTCATCGATGAACTGCACACCGTCGTCGGCGCCGGCGCCGCCGAGGGAGCCATGGACGCGTCGAACCTGCTCAAGCCCATGCTCGCACGCGGCGAGTTGCACTGCATCGGCGCCACCACCCTCGATGAGTACCGCAAGCACATCGAGAAGGACGCCGCGCTCGAACGCCGCTTCCAGCCCGTCCTCGTCGAGCCACCGTCGGTCGAGGACACGATCAGCATCCTGCGCGGCCTGCGCGAGCGGTACGAGGTGCATCACGGTGTACGCATCAAGGACACCGCCCTTGTCGCCGCCGCCGTGCTCTCCAACCGCTACATCACCGACCGCTTCCTGCCCGACAAGGCGATCGACCTCGTCGACGAGGCGGCGAGCCGTCTCCGCATGGAGATCGACTCCATGCCCGTCGAGCTGGACGAGGTCGAACGCCGCATCCTCCAGCTCGAAGTGGAGCGCGAGGCGCTGCGCAAGGAGACCGACGCCGCATCCAGGGAGCGGCTCGCCGGCGTCGAGCGGGAGCTCGCCGACCTCAAGGAGGAGTCCGCCGCCCTCAAGGCACGCTGGAACGAGGAGAAGCGCGCCATCGAGGCAGAACGCGCGCTGAAGGAAGAGGTCGAGCGCCTCCGGAACGAAGCGGATGATGCTGAGCGCCGCGCCGACTACGAACGCGCCGCGCAGCTCCGCTACGGCCGCATCGCCGAGCTGGAAAAGCAGATCGCCGCGGCGCATGCCCGCGACGGCGCGGCGCGCATGCTGAAGGAGGAAGTAGACGAGGAGGACATCGCCGAGGTGGTGAGCCGCTGGACCGGCATCCCCGTCGCGCGCCTCATGGAGGGCGAAGTGGAGAAGCTCATCCACATGGAGGAGGGACTCCACCAGCGCGTCGTCGGGCAAGACGAGGCCATCATCGCCGTCTCCAACGCCATACGCCGCGCCCGCGCCGGCATCCAGGACCCCAACCGCCCGCTCGGCAGCTTCCTGTTCCTTGGCCCCACCGGCGTCGGCAAGACGGAGCTGGCGCGCGCCCTCGCCGAGTTTCTCTTCGACGACGAGCAGGCGATGGTGCGGCTCGACATGAGCGAATACATGGAGAAGCACACCGTCGCGCGGCTCATCGGCGCGCCGCCCGGGTACGTCGGCTACGACGAGGGCGGCCAGCTCACCGAGGCCGTCCGCCGGCGCCCCTACGCCGTCATCCTCCTCGACGAGATCGAGAAGGCACATCCCGATGTCTTCAACGTCATGCTGCAGATCCTCGATGACGGCCGGTTGACCGATGGCCAGGGCCGCACCGTCGACTTCCGGAACACCGTGATCGTCATGACGAGCAACCTCGGCAGCCACTACATCATCGAGAACGCTGGCGACCGTGAGGCTGTCCGCGGCCTCGTCCGGGAAGCGCTGAAGCAGGCGTTCCGGCCGGAGTTCCTCAACCGCGTCGACGAGGTCATCATCTTCGACGCGCTGACGCGCGAGGACCTCCGCACCATCGTCGATATCCAGGTGCGCCGCCTCTCGGCGCGTCTCCGTGAACGCCAGATCGGCATTGAGCTGACCGACGCCGCGCGCGAACACCTGATCGAGGCAGGCTTCGAACCTGCGTACGGCGCGCGCCCGCTCAAGCGCGTCATCCAGCGCGAGGTGCTGGACCCGCTCGCCCTCCGCCTGCTCCAGGGAGAGTTCCGCGCCGGCGACCGGGTGCGCGTCGATGCGCAAGACGGCGTATTGACGTTCCACCGCATCGTCCTTGGGGAAGCCGTGGCGGCCTGACATACGCCGCCGCGCGACTGTTCGAAAGGAGGTTGAGATGGCATCGATGAGCACGACACTCTCGCGGACGGCCGTGACACCGGCGCCGTCGTCCGCCTCCGCGGGCACCCGGAGCTACCCCGTCCGTGTACGGCCGACATTCGTGCGGCTCGGGCGGCGGTCCGCCGCGGCTACCGCCTGAGCCCCGCTACTACCTGGAGGCAGCGTGATGACTGAGCGTTCACGGATCCCACTCCTCTCCGAGGCGGACCTGCACCGCGTGCGCCTCGATATGCTGCGCGACCTGACTGGCCACGACCCGCCACCAGCCCCCGTCCCGCCCCCCTCGGACAACGCGCCGCAGCCCCCGCGCGCCGCGACGGCCGACGTCATCGCACTCGCGCTCGCCGCGCGCTAAACGGCAGGACGGCCACCCGTCCGGCGCTTCCGCGCCGGTCGGCGCTGTACCTGCGCTTCCGCTGCGGCCCGCCGTGACGTAGATTGCGGGCGATGCTGGACGCCATCGTCACCTGGCTGCACGTCCTCGCCGCCGTTGTCTTCATCGGCCCGCAGGTGTTCCTCGTCGCCGTCGCCATGCCCGCGCTGCGCTCCATCGATGATGTCCGCGCGCGCCAGGCCGCCTCGCGCCGCATCACGCGCGGGTTCGGCGTCCTCGGCGGCATCGCCCTCGCCGTCCTCCTCGCCACCGGCATCTGGAACTTCTTCGAGGCCGACGACGACGGCCTCATGGAGTTCGAGCGGTACTTCTTCGTCATGCAGGCCAAGCTCACGCTCGTCACCGTCGTCATCGTCCTCGTTGCCCTCCACGCCGCCGTCTTCGGGCGCCGCCTGCAGGCGCTGCAGGACCGCGGCGCGCCAGAAGAAGAGCTGGCGGTCGCGCGTCGCTGGTCCGTCCTCGCCTCGTCCCTGACGCTGCTGGTTTCGCTGGCGATCCTGCTCCTGGCCGCGTTGCTCGACTCGGACTGGTCGAGAATGGGCGGCATTCGTTGACGTAGTTGAGCTACAATCTCTACAATCAGGCGATCCCCGTCGGCCCCGCGACGGCCCCTCTCTCTATCAACTTGCCCGAAGGAGGACTGCATGGCTTCCGACGTTCTCGTTTCCACCGACTGGGTGGCGCAGAACCTGGACAACCCGAAGGTGAAGCTCGTCGAGGTCGACGTCGACACCGCCGCCTACGATGAAGGCCACATCCCCGGCGCCGTCGGCTTCAACTGGACGAGCCAGCTCCAGGACCAGGTGCGCCGCGACATCATCACCAGGGAGGGCCTGGAGCAACTCCTGAGCGAGGCCGGCATCAGCAACGACGATACCATCGTCCTCTACGGCGACAACAACAACTGGTTCGCCGCCTATGCGTTCTGGCTGCTGGAGATGTATGGGCACCAGGACCTCAAGCTGATGGACGGTGGCCGCAAGAAGTGGCTCGACGAAAACCGCCCCCTCACCAAAGATCTCCCGAAACCCCAGAAGACGGCGTACAAGGCCAAGGAGCCGAACACGGCGTTGCGCGCCCGCCGCGACGAAGTGCTGCGGGCGCTCGGCGACGCGAAGAAGGCCCTCGTCGACGTCCGCTCTCCCGCCGAATACAACGGCGAGATCATGGCGCCTCCCGGCCTGCCCGAAACGGCACAGCGCATGGGCCACATCCCCGGCGCCGCCAACGTCCCGTGGGCGCAGGCCGTCCGCGAGGACGGCACCTTCAAGTCCCCGGAGGAGCTGGAGCAGCTCTACGCATCCAAGGGCATCGCCAGGGACAAGGACGTCATCGCCTACTGCCGCATCGGCGAGCGCTCATCGCACACATGGTTCGCGCTCAAGCACCTGCTCGGCTACCCCAACGTCAAGAACTACGACGGATCGTGGACCGAGTACGGCAGCCTCATCGACGTGCCCATCGAGAAGTAGCGGGCGGCCTCACCGGCGGTCACCGCCAGGGACGGGGCTTCGGCCCCGTCCTCGTCGTCTGCTCGAAAGCTCGCAGTTGACGGTCTCCAGCCGACAGTCGCGCGCACGATCCCCCATTGTCAGCGACGTAGGGCCGCCGCCACTGCGAGCCCCCACAACGTCTACGCCACGTGGTCGTGCTGATAGTGACGCTCGTCGTCGTCGCGCTCGTGCGCGCCCTCGCGGCGCCCGCCCGCCCGCATCCGCAGCTCCGGCCGCCGCTCCATCATGTCCTCGAACGCCACCACCACCTGCGGGTCGAACTGTGTGCCGCTGTTCGCACGCAACTCCGCCAGCGCCGCCTCGTGCGTCATCGCCGGGCGGTACGGCCTGTCCGAGGTCATCGCGTCGTACGCGTCGACCACCGAGAAGATGCGCGCTTCCAGCGGGATCTGCTCGCGCGACAGACGGAACGGGTAGCCCTCGCCGTCGTACCGCTCGTGGTGATAGAGCAGGATCGGCGTCGCCCCCTCCAGAAATCCCACCTTCGAGATCATCACGCCCGCCAGCAGCGGGTGCCGCCGCATCGCCTCCCACTCGCCGTCGTCCAGCGCGTCCGGCTTCCGCAGCACCGCGTCCGGCACGCCGATCTTGCCGACGTCGTGCAGCAGCGCCCCGCGCTCGATATCGACCAGCGCCGGCTCCTTGACCCCCATCTGCCGGGCCAGTTGCACGGTCAGCTTCGCCACGCGCTCGCAGTGGCCCTCCGTCACCTCGTCCTTCGCGTCCAGCGCCGCCATCAGCGCCTTCAGCGTCGAGTCGTAGCTCACCTCCACCTCGTTCGCGTAGCTGCGCACCTTCGCGAAGAGCTGCGCCTGCTCGATCGCCATCGCCGACTGCGCCGCCAGGTCGACGGCCTGCCGCACATCGTCGGCCGCGAAGCCGCTGCGCCGCGACGTCGCCGGCCGCAGCGCCGCCACCACCCCCACCACGCGCTCCCGCAGCGACATCGGCACGCAGAGCACATGCACCTGCCCGTCCGCGCAAAAGCCGGGGCCGAAGACGTGCTCGTACGCACTCGTCGCCTGCGCCGTCATGATCGCCGTGTTCGTGATGATGCAGCGGCGCAGGAACCACTCCTCCACCACCCGCTGCTCGTCCGTGGTCGCGCCCGATGTCGCCTCGTACGTCGTGCGCAGCAAGATGTCGCCCGTCTCCGCCTCGAACAGCGCGACAAGGCCATACTGGCCCTTCGCCGTCGTCGTCACGTCGCGCACCAGCCGCGTCAGCACATCGTGCAGGTCCAGCGATGACCGCAGCTCCGCGCCCGCGTGGTACAGCCGCAACAGACGCGCGTGGTCGCGCACGATGCCGCGTGCGACAAACCAGAATGCCCCCTGCAACGCCACGTACAGCAGCAGCGCCGCCACGGCGGTCGTCGCGACCAGCGTCCTCTGCTCATTCGCAATACGCTCGTCGATGGGGCGGGCGTCCTGTACCACCTCGACCACGAATCCGCCGGCCATCGTGCGAGATACGAACATCTCGCCGTCAGCGGTCTCGAACCGGGACCACGCGATGTCCTCGCCACCGGACCCGTCCCGCTGAGGCACGATGCCCCGCGCATAGAGCGGCACGCCGTCCCGCGCCGATACGCGCACGCCCGTCACCGCGCCGCCCAGCAGCGGCGACACCACGTCGTCCAGCCGCGCGCCGAGGTCCCGCTCGCCGTCCTCCGCCAGCAGGGCTGCTTGCAGCGGCTCCGCCACCGTGTGCGCCGCCGCCGACGCCGCCGCCCGCTCCTGCGCGTCCACCGTGAGGTTGCGGCCGGCCAGCACCGCCAGCACCGCGACGCCCGCGCAGATCAGCAGCGACGCGATCGCGAACCGCGCGTGGATGTGGGAGGTCGATGGGCGCATTGCACCTTCCTGAGCTGCCGCCCGGTCTCATAGTTGGTATCGGCCCCCGGCCGCGGCCGCTGCACACCGGGCGGGTGGCAGCACCCCGCTCGGCAGCCGGCGGGGCCTGCGCTATAGTGGAATCCCCATGACCACCGCGAAGCTCCAAGCGCTGCGCCAGGTCCTCTCCGAGATGGAGTCCGTCATCGTCGCCTTCTCCGCCGGCGTCGACTCCACCCTCGTCGCCGCCATCGCCGCCGACGTCCTCCGCGAGCGCGCGCTCGCCGTCACGGGCGTCTCGCCCTCCATTCCCCGGTCCGAGGTGGAGGAGGCGCGGGAGCTGGCAACACGCATCGGCATCCGCCACATCCTCTTGCCGACGTCCGAGATGGACCGCCCGGGCTACGTCGAGAACTCGCCGCTCCGCTGCTACCACTGCAAGACCGAGCTGTACTCCTTGCTCGAGGCCATGGCCGAGCGCGACGGCTATCGCTTCGTCGTCGACGGCTGCAACCTGGACGACCTCGGCGACCATCGCCCCGGCCGCGTCGCCGCCGCCGAGCACCGCGTGCGCAGCCCGCTCATCGAGGCCGGGCTCAACAAGGCGGAGATCCGCGAGCTCTCCAGGGAGCGCGGCCTGCCCACGTGGAGCAAGCCGGCGATGGCCTGCCTCTCGTCGCGCATCCCCTACGGCACGCCGGTCACCGTCCAAGCGCTCGACCAGGTCGGCGCGGCCGAGGCGTTCCTGCGCGGCCTCGGCCTCGGCCAGCTCCGCGTCCGTCACCACGACGACGTCGCCCGCATCGAAGTGGAGCCCCAGGACCTGCCCGCCGTGCTCGAAAAGCGCGCGCGCATCGTCGCCCGCCTCAACAACCTGGGCTACAGGTACGTCACGCTCGACCTCGCCGGCTTCCGCAGCGGCTCCATGAACGAGACGCTCCCGCAGCCCGGCGCCGCCCGCGCCGGCTAAGCGCGCGCCCCCACCCGTCGCTCTGGATCGCCGCCGTGGCCGCTGCTACCGTTGCCCCACGGGAGCACGCAATCAGCGAGGTACGCCATGGCGCAGCAGTTCGAGAAGGTCCTCTACGAGAAGCAGGGGCGCATCGCCTACATCACGATCAACCGGCCCGAACGGATGAATGCCATCGACTCTCAGACCTCGAAAGAGTTGCATGAGGCGTTCACGGACTTCCGCGATGACGACGACGTCTGGGTGTCGATCCTGACCGGCGCGGGCGGCCGCGCGTTCTCCGCCGGCAACGATCTCGTCGCGATGGCGCAGATGATGTCCGGCGGCGGCAACGCCATGGCGGGCGATGCGCCCTTCGGCGGCATCACGCGCAACTTCGAGTGCTGGAAGCCGATGATCGCCGCCATCAACGGCTACTGTCTCGCCGGCGGGCTGGAGATCGCGCTCTCGTGCGACATCCGCGTCGCCTCCGACAAGTCGGTGTTCGGGCTGCCCGAGGTGACGCGCGCCATCTTGCCCGGCGCCGGCGGCACCCAGCGGCTGCCGCGTGCGATCCCGTTCGGCCTCGCGCTCGAGATGGTCCTGACGGGCGGCCGCTTCGGCGCCGAGTGGGCGTCCCGCTACGGGCTCGTAAACCACGTCGTGCCGCCGGACCAGGTGATGCCCAAGGCAGTGCAAATCGCGGAGGCGATTTGCGAGAACGGGCCGCTTGCCGTGCGGCTGGCGAAGGAGGCCGTGTACGCGAGCGCGAGCACCACGCTGGAGGACGGGCTGCGGTTCGAAGCGCAGCAGTCCCGCCGCGTCATCGTCAGCGAAGACGCGCGCGAAGGTCCCCGCGCCTTCGCCGAAAAGCGCAAGCCGGAATACAAGGGGCGCTGAGGCGCCGCGCCGGTGGAGTGAGACGAAAGCCCGGGCGGCGTCGTGCTGCCCGGGCTTCCTGTTCGGCGCATTTGCGCCGAGCAGCGTCCGACTGAGATTCCCTTCTCTAGATCGCTACTTCACCCTTCTCACCCGTCCGCACGCGGACGATCGTCTCGATGTCCCACGCCCAAATCTTTCCGTCGCCGACGTTGCCCGTGCGCGCGTGTTCGGCGATCGTATCGATGATCTTCGTCGCGTCCGCATCGGCGACGATCAGCTCGAGCTTCACCTTCGGTAGCAAATCGACCGTGAACTCGCGCCCGCGCCACTGCTGCGTGATGCCCTTCTGCCGCCCGTGGCCCCGCACACCGGTGATCGTGATGCCCGGATAACCCACCTCTTCGAGCGCCTGGCGCACGATGGGCAGTTGCTCCTCCCGGATCACGGCTTCGATCTTCTTCATGGTTCTCCTCCTCCTCTCACCCCCCGGCCCCCTCTCCCTCAAGGGGAAGTGCGGGGGGTGCTGGCGCTGGCTGTTGCCGGTACTGCAGCCTCTTGGTCGTTGAGTTCTCCTGTGTGGGCGAACGAGCCCTCTCCCCTGCCCCTCTCCCATAAGGCGAGAGGCGCAGCTGCGACGACAGAGCGGCTATGAGCTCTAAATGGCGTACCTCCGGTGCCGACCCTGCGGCATCTGCCGTGCCCGCGTCCTCCCTCGCACGCCGGTGGAAAGGCGGGGGCGGCCCTACGCCAGGGGAAGAGGGGGGCCGCCTCCGCATAGCGAGCTCGCTAGTGCGAGCGCACTACCCTCATTGAATCTGCGCCGCCGGGTTCGACGCGCCCGCGAACCCAGGCGTCACCGATGGCACGGACCCCGAAGCCCCGTGCGTGTGCGTGCCCGCCCCGACCACATCGCCGAAGTTGTAGGCGGACGCGCCGTGCTCGCCCTGGTCGAGGCCTTCCAGCTCCTCTTGCTCGCTCACGCGCAGCCCAATCGTGTACTTGATCGCCAGGAAGAGGACTGCCGACGTCACCGCCGTCCATCCAACGATGGCCGCGGCGCCCAGCGCCTGCACGCCGAGCTGCTCCGCGCCGCCACCAACCAGCAACCCGTATTGCTCCGTAGGACCGGTGAACGCGGCCGTGATGCCCTCGTCCGTCGCAAAGAGGCCGACGGCGAGCACACCCCAGAGCCCGGCGCCGAGGTGCACCGGAGCCGCGCCCACCGGGTCGTCGATGTGCAACCGGTCGAGCAGCTCCACCCCGGCCATGACGATGGCGGCGCCCACCGCGCCGATGACGATCGACGCCCACGGGTCGACGATGGCGCAGCTTGCCGTGATGCCGACGAGCCCGCCCAGGATGCCGTTGATCGTCAGGCCCATGTCATACGCGCCCGTGCGCAGCTTCGAGAGGACCACGGCGGTCACGCCGCCCGCGCACGCCGCGAGCGTCGTGGTGACAGCGACCTTGGCGGCGAGCGCCGCGAATCCTCCGCTCAGCGCCAGCGTCGATCCAGGGTTGAATCCGTACCAGCCGACCCACAGCACGAACATGCCGAGCGTCCCAAGCGCGATGCTGTGGCCGGGAATGGCGTTGATCTTCCCGCCCGTGAACTTGCCGATGCGCGGCCCGACGATGATGGCGCCCACCAGCCCCGCCGTGCCGCCGACCATGTGCACCACGCCCGAGCCCGCGAAGTCCATGTAGCCGTTCGCGCCGATCGCGTCGGCTGAGAGATAGGCGTTCGCCAGCCAGCCGTTCCCGTCCCACGCCCAGTGCACCACGATCGGGTACACCAGCGCGCTGATGAACGCCGTATACACCAGGTACGCGCTGAACTTCGTCCGCTCCGCCATGCATCCCGAGACAATCGTCGCGGCCGTCGCGGCGAAGGCGAACTGGAAGATCCAGAACGCGTAGTTGTCGAAGCTGTTGAGGAAGAAGTGCCCGTCCCCGAAGAACATGTTCGACTCGGCGCCGTTGAGCCCGTACGCCAGGCCGTAGCCGACGGCGAAGAACGCGATGCCGCCGATACACGCGTCGAGCACGTTCTTCATCAGGATGTTGGTCGTGTTCTTCGCACGCACGAAGCCCGCCTCGACCATCGCGAAGCCGAGCTGCATGAAGAAGACCAGAAACGCCGCCAGAAGCAGCCATGCCGTATCGAGCCCCGTCGTGAGGTCAGTGACGGCGGCCTCCGCGTCAAACCCCTCCTCCTGCGCGCCGGCGACGTTGACGATCGCCAGCGCCGTCACCGCGGCAAGCGACACCGCCACGATCCGCCGCCATCTGTAGAGCTTCCCGAGCAACTGCGCACCTCCTCCGTCGTGCCGCGCCTGGCGGCCACGTTCCCGCGCGGCCCCCGCCGCGTTCTCTCGCCGTTACATGCCAGCAGGTGGGCCCCCGGCGTCCCGTGCACCTATCGTCGCCAACTTCCGTTTCGGGCCGTTGTCGTCCTCGTGAACGGCATGTGTACGGCGCGTTTCGCGCGTGTTACGCACGGCCGTGCCCCGGCCCGGCGGCCCGGCACGCGCTGGCGCATCATCCACTCGCGCCGTCTCAGTACGCGCGGATCAGTTGACATCCTGAGCCGCGCCGTACTATCGTGGATCCAGTCGAAGGAGGGCATCCGCCTTGGACGCAGCAAGCCCCGCCGCAGCCCGGATACGGAAGTGACACCGCGTGCCCGCGCACGCGGTGTTTTGTCGTCTGGCCCCCCGCGGCAGCGTGAAAGGAACGACGGCGCCATGAACTCTGGTCTCATCGGCAAGATCGACAAGGCGAAGCGCTACGCGATGGAACGGCACCGCATGCATGTCGCCCGCCTGCAGGTCGACTTCGACGGCGAGAACGACACCCACCACGTCGAGCTTGATGGAGACCAGTGGCGCTGCACGTGCGACTTCTTCAACGGCTGGGGCTCCTGCGCCCACACCATGGCCCTCGAGCGCGTCCTCGACGGCATGATCCCCCGCACCGCCTTCGCCACCGCGATGGCATAGGGGAGCTGTCGGCTGTCAGCTATCAGTTCACAGTTGACAGTAGACAGTCCACAGTTGACGGTAGACAGTCCACAGTTGACGCAGCGAGAGCCGGGCAATCGTCCGGCTCTCTGCATGTGTCAGCGCCACCACTCCCGCGGACCAGCGTCCCGGGCCCTGGGCCGCGGCGCCGCCGCGCGATCGCGTCCCCGCAGCGATCAACGCCGTCCGCGCGTCCGCGCCGCCTTCGTCCCGTTGCGCGAGCGCGCAGCCGCCGCCTTCGATGCCGTACGCCGGTTGTTCGCCGTGCGCGCCCCCGCCTTCTTCGACGCGCGCGCCGGCTTCGCGCCGTCCGCCGACGGCTTTCGGCCGTCCGTCAGCGCCTCCAGCCTGTCGAGCCGGTCGCGCAGGCCGCGGTTCTCCTCCGCCAGCTTGTCCAGGTCCGTGCGGAGCTGGCGCACCTCCTCGCTCTTGTCGGCGCCGTCACGGATGCGCACCGCCGCTTCTCGCGCCGCCCGCACGACGCGCCCGTCCAGGTCGCGGTCGCGCGTGCGCGCAAGCTCGCCCAGCGCCCGCGTGTCCTTCAGGTCCGCCAGCGCGGCGATCGCGTTCAGGCGCACGCGCAGCCACTCGTCCGGCAGCAGCTCCACCAGCCGGTCGTACGCGTCATCCTTCGCCCTGTCGCTGAGCTGGCCGACCTTCCCCAGCGCCAGTGTCGCGATGCCCCGCACCGGGTTCGACTTGCCGCGCCGCGTCCACTCGATGGCGATGGGCAGCGCGCGCTCGTCGCGCAGCTCCGTCATGCCGTTCAGCGCCGATGCGCGGATGACGTCGTTCTGCGACTCCTTTTTCATCGCCACATCGCGCAACGTCTCGAACGCCTTCGGCGCGCGCGTCTGCCCCAGCGCGTGCGCCGCCGCCCCCTCCACGTAGTAGCTCTCGTCGCCCTTGCGCAGCACCTGCTCCAGCGCGGCGGCCGCCTTCGCATCGTGGCGGAACTGTCCCAGCGCCTGCACGACGCCCCGCCGCGCCTTCGGGTGCTTCACCTTCATGCACGCCAGCAGCGCATCGCGCGCGATCTCGCTCCGCATGCTGCCGAGCGCGCGCGCCGCCTCGTTCTGCACGCCCCAGAACGCGTCGCCCATCACGGCGTCCCGCAGCGCGTCGGCCGCCTCGCGCGTCCCCAGCTTCGCCAGCTCCCGCGCCGCCTCGATGCGCCCGACGACGTCGTCGTCGTTCTTGAGCTGGTAGAGCAGCATCTCCTTGCCGCGCTTGAACTCCACCGTCTTCAGGAAGTTGTGCCCGCGGTCGAAGCGCACCATCTGCGGCCGCGCCGGCAGCGTGAAGAAGAAGTTGTGCGCTCTCTCCTCCACCTGCACCGTGAACTCGTGCTGCTTCCCGTCCACCGTGAAGTCGACCGCGACGGGCAGGCGATACGGCGGCGCGTCCTTGTCGTCCTGCGTCTGCTGCACGCTCAGCTTCGCCTGCTTCTTGTCCTCGTCCCACTCGTACCCCAGCCGGAACGACGGGTGGCCGCCGCGGTACACGTACTCGTCGAACAGCCAGTCGATGTTCCGTCCCGTCGCCCGCTCGATCGCGCGCTGCAGGTCCGGCGTCGTCACGTTCGTGTTCTTGTGCGTCGCGACGTAGTGCCGTACCGCCTTCTGCCACAGCTCGTCCCCCAGCACCGTGCGGACCATGTGCAGCACCAGCGACCCCTTCTCGTACAGGTGCCGGTCGAAGAGGTCGATGGGCTCGTTGTAGACGTTGTGGACGATCGGCCGGCGGTAGCGGTTGCCGTCTTCGCCCATATAGATCTGCGTGTTCTGGTACAGCTCGTACCGGAACTCGTCGATGCCCTTGTGGTGCTCCGTGAACAGCGCCTCGAAGTACGTCGCGAAGCCCTCGTTCAGCCACCCGTGCGCCCAGTCGCGGCACGTCAGCAGGTCGCCGAACCACTGGTGCGCCAGCTCGTGCGCCAGCAGACCGTCGCTGTCCGCGTCGATCGATGCGCGCTTGTCCAGCAGCGACGTGTCCGTCAGCGTCGTCGCGCTGATATTCTCCATGCCGCCAAAGATGAAGTCCGCGACGAACGTCTGGGCGTAGCGCGCGTACGGGTACTTCTGCCCCGTCACCTCGCTGAAGAACGAGAGCATCGCCGGCGTGCGCTCGAGCGTGCGCTGGAGGTCCTGCTCGCGGCCCCGCGGGCCGTAGTACTGCACCTTCACACCCTGCCACTCGTGCTCGATCTCCGCGAAGTCGCCGACGACCTGGCTCAGCAGGTACGTGACGTGCGGCGTGTCCATGTACCAGTGGTACGTCTTGGTCTTCGCCCGCTTGTCCTCCGTCACGCCGCGCAGCTCGCCGTTGCCGATGCTGATCATCCCCGCTGGCACGGTGATGATGACCTCGGACGTCTGCCGGTGATTCGGAAAGTCGATGCACGGGTACCAGTGCCGCGAATCCTCGTCCTGGCCCTGCGTCCACGCCTGCAG
>DATMAH010000333.1:0-4229 GCA_035583735.1 Dehalococcoidia bacterium | reverse complement strand
CTCTCAGCTATCAGCCCTCAGTGCCAGCTCCACCCCAGCCCCTTGAGCCCCGCACACTTCGCCCTCCGCCCTTCACCCTTTGCCGCTTGCCCTTCGCCCCTTGCCCTTCGCCCTCCGCCGCCGCCCCTACTCCGCCACCGTCCGCGGCAACGTCAGCCGCTCGATGACATTCGCCGTCACCCGCCGCAGCCGGTCGTCCGCGAAGGCGCCTTCATCCGCGTGCCCGTAGTCGTCCAGCGCCCACGACCACGACGCCGTACCCGCCGCGAACACCACCGCCCCGCTCTCCGACTCGTGCACCGCCGACACTGCCGTGTCCGCGCCGATCCCGTCCCCGTCGACCGCCGTCAGCCCCACCGCCGTCAGCGCCGGTGGCCGCTGCTCCGGTACCGCCATGTGGTCGTACTCCGGCCCCAGGATGCCCGCGAACCCCTCCCCCGGCAGGATCGCCGTCCGGTCGTAGATCCACGTTTCCGTCGCCGCCGCGCGCCACGTCGTCCGCCCGCCCGACACGACGCCGCCGTACGCCACGCCCGTCAGCGTGCTCGGCGGGCGGTTCACCGGCGGCCGCGCAAACTCCGACGTCGTCTCGCCCGGCGAGACGCGCGACACCGGGTCGAGGCTCGCCTCCTGGTACGACACCAGCACGCGCCCGTCGTCCCGCCCGCGCGTCGAAGGCTCCATCCGCGCCTGCCAGTGCCCCGCCTTCGCCCCGAAGAACGCCAGGTTCACGCCCGCCGCTCGCGCCGCCTCCAGCCCGTCCCGCTGCTGCTTCGTCCAGAACTCGTCCACCCCCACCGTCACGAACAGCCGCCGCGATAGCAGCGTCTCCGGCCGCAGGTGCACGTCCACGCTCGTCGTGTACGACATCGCGTACCCCTGCGACTCCGCCCAGCGCACGAAGTTGTACTCGTAGTCGAAGAACCTCCCCGCGCCGTAGTTGCCCCCCATCAGCATGTCGTACGGCCGGTCGTACGAGACGCGGTACGCGCGCCGCTGCGGACCGGCGTATCTCCGGTCCGCCCCGAACGACCCGAACAGGTTCGCGTCCCCCCAGTTGTTGTGCGCCTGCCACGTGTGCGTCGCCATCTGCACCAGCGCCGGCGCGTCCGACGCGTCGTCCCGCAGCACGAAGATCGCGTACGACGACGTGTTCGTCGCCTGGTCGCGCAGCTTGATCAGGTAGACGCCGCTGACCCAGTCGTCCGGCACCTTCAGCCGGTAGCTGACCCGCCAGTTCGCCTCCACCAGCAGCGTCGCCGGGTCGACCGTGCACGTCGCGCAGTCCCGCAGCCCGCCGACGGGGTCCCACCGTCCCTGGTCCCGCCCGTCGATGTCGCGCACCGTCCGCACTAGGCGCCCGCCGTCGCCGGCGTACCACCCCATGCGGTAGAACTCCGCGTCGAAGCGCCCGCCGCCCTTCGTGCTGACGTACAGGTCCAGCGTCTCGCCGCGCTGCACGCTCGCCTGCCCCGTGTACGCCTGGATCTCCTGCGACAGCGCCGGGTACTCGATCCGCCACGTGTCGTCGCCCGGCAGCAGATTCTCCTGCTCGACCGAGCGCGGCCCCGCGTCCCGGCTCTCCTCCGTCGCCTCGTTCGCGTCCGCCGGCAGCACGCCGCTATCGATCGAGTCGGCGCGGATCACCAGCACCGCGACCAGCGCGACGAGACCGACGATGACGACGAGACCGGCGACGATGCCCGGGCGCAGCGGGATCCCTCCCCTCCTCCGACGCCGCATGTTGTAGCAGATTCAGCGCGTCGTCGCGCCAGCGCTACCGCGCCACGGACGCGCTCGCCCCGCCCAGCGCCACCGCCACCACCGCCGCCGTCCCCCCCGTCATCCCCGCCTGCGCGCTCGGGTGGTCGACCCCGGCAGCTCCGTGAACGCCGTGCTGATCGTCGTGGCCTCCAGGCTTCATGTTTCCGCGCCTCCGGACGCAAGCAGCGCCGGATCCCGCTCGTATCCGATCCGTTTCGCCGGCCGGATCGGCCCGGAGAAGACGCTTAGATATGGTAAAATAGTCTCGTGCGGACGCGACTTCAGCACATCTCCAGGCCCGGCGGCGCATTCCGGCACCGGGCCTCGCCGATCAAGATGGATCGCCGCCACCAGCACGGCATCTCCAGCATTTAAGGACGGATATGGTCACTCAGAAGCGCGCGGACACGCGGCGCACCCAGGACGGCTCGTACACGGCGTCGGACATCCAGGTCCTTGAGGGGCTCGAAGCCGTCCGCCGCCGCCCCGGCATGTACATCGGCACCACCGACCAGCGCGGCCTCCACCACCTGGTCTACGAGATCGTCGACAACTCCGTCGACGAGGCCATGGCCGGCTTCTGCTCGCGCATCGAAGTCACCATCGACCGCGACAACTGGGTGACGGTCCGCGACAACGGCCGCGGCATCCCCGTCGACAAGCACAAGACCACCGGCAAGTCCGCCCTTGAGACGATCATGACTGTGCTCCACGCCGGCGGCAAGTTCGGCGGCGGCGCCTACAAGGTCTCCGGCGGCCTCCACGGCGTCGGCGCCTCCGTCGTCAACGCCCTCGCCCGCCGCATGTGGGTCGAAGTCCGCCGCGACGGCAAGGTCCACCGCCAGGAGTACGAGCGGGGCATCCCGAAGGGCGGCCTGAAGGTCACGCCCGACCCCAGGCAAAAGCACACCGGCACCACCACCTCCTGGCTCGCCGACGACGAGATCTTCGACAGCATCGACTACGACTACGACCAGCTCCTCCAGCGCTTCCGCGAGATGGCCTACCTCACCAAGGGCATCTGGATCCGCTTCGAGGACCAGCGCCCCGGCCGCGAGCGGGAGATGAACTTCTGCTTCGAGGGCGGCGTCGCCAGCTTCGTGCGCCACGTCAACAAGGGCCGCAACACCCTCAGCCCCCGACCCATCTACATCGAGAAGACCGTCGATACCACGCAGGTCGAGTGCGCCATCCAGTACAACGACGGCTTCTCCCAGGCGGAGTTCTCCTTCGCCAACACCATCAACACCATCGACGGCGGCTCGCACCTCACCGGCTTCCGCTCCGCCCTCACCCGCGTCCTCAACGACTACGCGCGCAAGCAGAAGCTGCTGAAGGACGACGACGCCAACCTCACCGGCGACGACGTCCGCGAGGGCCTCGTCGCCGTCATCAGCGTCAAGCTCCCCGAGCCCCAGTTCGAGGGCCAGACGAAGACGCGTCTCGGCAACGCCGAGGTGAAGACGCACGTCGAGTCCGCCGTCTCCGAGGGGCTCATGCAGTACCTCGAAGAGCATCCCTCCGACGCCCGCCGCATCATCGAGAAGGGCGTCATGGCCGCGCGCGCCCGCGAGGCCGCCCGCAAGGCGCGCGACCTCGTCGTCCGCAAGGGCCTCCTCGATGGCACGATGCTCCCCGGCAAGCTCGCCGACTGCTCCGAGCGCGACCCGGAGCTCTGCGAGCTCTACCTCGTCGAGGGCATCAGCGCCGGCGGCACCGCCAAGACCGGCCGCGACCGCCGCTTCCAGGCCATCCTCCCCCTCCGCGGCAAGATCCTCAACGTCGAGAAGGCCCGCATGGAGAAGATGCTGGCCCACGAGGAGATCCGCGCCCTCATCACCGCGCTCGGCACCGGCTTCGGCGAGACGATGGACATCAGCAAGCTCCGCTACCACCGCGTCATCATCATGGCCGACGCCGACGTCGACGGCTCCCACATCCGCACGCTGCTGCTCACCTTCTTCTTCCGCTACATGCGCGATCTCATCGAGGGCGGCTACCTCTACATCGCGCAGCCGCCCCTTTACAAGGTCACCGTCGGCCGCAGCGGCACCTGGATCTACTCCGACCAGGAGCGCGACCAGTTCCTCGCCAAGCTCAAGGACGGCCAGAAGGCCAGCGTCCAGCGCTACAAGGGCCTCGGCGAGATGAACCCGGAGCAGCTCTGGGAGACGACCATGGACCCCGAGAAGCGCACCATGATGCGCGTCACCATCGAGGACGCCATGAAGGCCGAAGAGATCTTCTCCACCCTCATGGGCGACGAAGTGGCCCCCCGCAAGAAATGGATCCAGGGCCACGCCACCCAGGTCAAGAACCTGGATATCTAGGCGGCTGGTCGTAAGGCGTTAGTCGTTGGTGTTCGATCGCCGGTCATCGGCGTGCTTCGCCGCGATCGGCCGTCCAGCCCGCTCGTCGATCGCGCTCGCAGGCTCGCAGCTCGCAGCAGCAGCAGTGGGGACGGA
>DATMAH010000332.1:0-7407 GCA_035583735.1 Dehalococcoidia bacterium | reverse complement strand
GACGAGGCCGGGAACGGCGGCTCCGTGCCCGCCAACGTCCGCAACGTCACCGTGGACAACTCCTGCTTCAACACCGGGCGGCCGGATGCCGTCACGGTCGACGTCGACCACGGCTCGCGCACGTTCTTCTCCGGCATCTTCGGCATCGACATCGCGCCCGACATCGGCGCGCACGCGAAGGCCTGCGCCGGCTCCGTCCAGGCGCCCAACGGCCTCGTGCCGATCGAGATCAACACGTCGATGGCGCTGTGCTTCGAGGACGAGGACGGCGACGGCGAGAACGACCCGCAGATCGGTGAGCCCTGCCCGATGGAGTTCGGCTCCAACAACAACCCGCAGGGGTCCAACCCGCGCGGCATCCTCGACCTCCAGGCGCCCGGCGACTACTGCAGCGACGCAAGCGGCAGCGGCGACCTCGAGGACCTGATCGAGTTCGGCGCGCCGGGCACCTGCCTGATCAACGAGACGGGCTCGTGCGACCCGGGCAAGAACGGCCCGTGGTACGACTGCGTGGCCGTCCAGACCGGCAACCCCACCAAGGTCGCCCGCGCCTTCCGTGACCGCATCGCACGCGAGGGCGCCTGCGACAGCGACGGCGACGGCATCGAGCAGTTCGACGAAGTCGTGACGCTCGTGTTCGATGCGCCCGGCAACCAGGACGACGTCTACGAGGCGCGCGACTGCGAGCCGAACACGGACGGCGACCAGATCAGCCCGCGGCTCATCACCATCATCGTCCTGGATCAGATCCCGGACCCCGGCAACGTCGGCTACCCGATCTACGCCTTCGCCGGCATGTACGTGATGGGCTGCACGCAGGAGTCCGACCTGGGCTCGCTGTCCGACCTGGACCCGTTCTGCGACACGCCGGGCAACTTCCGCGCCCCGACGGCGGGCGAGCGGTCGGTGAGCTTCGTCAGCTTCCCGTCGGGCAACCAGGGAGGAGGCCAGTGCGGGCGTGGGAACCGGCCCACGTGCACTCCGGTGCCCTCACTGACGCCCACGCAGACGCCGACGCCCGGCGCGCCGCAGCCGACGCCCACGCCGGATGACGGCGGCCAGGGCGGCGGCGGCGGCCAGGGCCACAAGGTGGTCTGGGGCACCTTCGTGAATCTCATCTTCGCGGGCCACGAGGCCGGCCCGCCCACGGATGCAACGTCACTATTCGGGATCTCGTTGAAGGAATAGGCAGAACAAGGCGAGGAGAAGGCAATGACGACGATCGCAGCAAACGCAGGGCCCGAACGGGTCAACAAGTGGCTCCTCATCGGGGGCGTGGCGCTGGCCCTCCTCACCGGGGTGCTGGTCTTCGCCGCCGTATCCGGGCTGGGCGGCGGCGATGACGACGGCACGCTGTCCGTCTCCACGGGCAACGCCGCCGTGCTCGTCGCGCGGGAGAACATCCCGGCCGGCACGAAGGTCGACGCCGGCATGTTCCGCGTCGCCACCTTCGCCGAGGACGACGTGGTGCCCAACCCGGTGAGCGACGCCGAGTCGATCGTCGGCCAGACGACGACGGTGGAGATCCTGCGCGGCCAGCAGATCTCGCGGGCGCACCTCACGCTGGCGACGGACGACAAGCGCGCCGAGCAGCTCGCCTTCAAGATCCCGGAGGGCCACCGCGGCATGGCGATCGCCGTCAACGAGGTGAGCGCCGTCGGCGGCCACATCGTCCCCGGCGACCGCGTCGACATCGTCGTCACCATCGAGGAGAAGCGCGAGGGCGCGACGGACGCCGACGACCAGGACTTCATCCGCGTGCAGACGGTGCTGCAGAACGTGCTCGTCGTCGCGCGCGAGGACCTGGACGTGAACCGCGTCGTCACGCTGGACGAGGGCACGGAGACCGGGGCCGAGGACGAAGCGAGCACGGGCGTCGCCGGCAGCGAGGACTTCCAGCAGCGGCCGGAAGACGCCGACCCGGACGCGCAGCTCTCGACCGTGACGGTGGCGCTGACGCCGGAGCAGGTGCAGCAGGTGCTGGTGGCCGACAAGCTCGGCGACGTGACGGCGGTCCTGCGCCCGTTCGGCGAGGACGAGGTCGTGCCGCTGCAGGACATCGTCGTGCCGGTGACGAAGGACTAAGCCGCGGTGCGCGGCGCCCTGTCGTACGGGGCGCCGGCGCCGCGGGGGACATCAATCCCCGGGAGGACCAGTGGCTAGAACACCGGCAGCAGTAGTCATCGACCAGGACGTGCAGGCGCGCTTCGACGTGAAGCAGGCCGTGCGCTCGTCCGGGCTGACGTTCGCGGGAGAGGCAGGGTTTGGCCAGGAGGCGATCGCGCTCGTCACCGACACGCGGCCGGACATCATGATGGTGGCGATGAACGCGCCGATGGAGCGGCCGCTGCAGACCATCGAGTCGCTGCTGGCGCTCTTCCCGGACACGCCCGTCATCGCCTACGCGAACGCGCCCGGCGTCGACGCGTGGCGCAGCGCCATGCGGCTGGGCGTGCGGGACCTCATCCCGGCGCCGCTCAAGCCGGAGGTGCTGCGCGACGCCATCGTCAAGGCGATGGCGGTGGAAGAGAACAAGCGCCTGCGCGCGCACGGGCAGGTGGCGGCGCCGCCGGCCACGGGCACCGTGATCACGGTGTTCGGCGCGAAGGGCGGCATCGGCAAGTCGACGCTCTCGGTCAACCTGGCCGTCTCGTTCGCGATGCAGGGCACGTCCGTCGCCATCGTCGACCTCGATACGGGCTTCGGCGACGTGACGGCGATGCTCAACGTGCAGGCGGAGCGGACGCTGCGCGACTTCCTGCGTGACATCGAGCACCTGCAGCGGGACGACCTGAAGCAGTACCTGGCCCACCACGAGCCCTCGGGCCTCGACGTGCTGGCGAGCCCGCCGGTGCTGGAATGGCGCGAAGTCGTCCCGGACGACCTGCGCCGCGGCATCGAGCTGCTGGCGCGCTACTACGACAAGGTCGTGCTCGACACGTCCGGCACCCTCAACGAGATCTCGGAGGTCGCGCTGGACACGGCGACGATGGTGCTCTGGCTGACGACGTCGGAGTTCACCAGCGTGCGCGACAGCATCGATGCGATGCGGGCGCTGGAGTCGCTGTCCATCCCGCGCGAGCGGATGCGGATCGTGCTCAACGCATCGTCGGCGGACGACAAGGTGCGGCCGCAGACGGTGCAGGACGTGCTGCAGAAAGAAGTCTTCTGGCAGGTGCCCTACGACAAGCGGGTGCGGCAGGGCACGCACTTCGGCCAGCCCATCGTCATGTCATCGCCCCAGTCCGTCGCGGCGCGCAGCTTCGCGGACCTGGCGACGGTGATCGGCGGCGGGCGCGCGCTGAACGGCGACCGGCCGTCCGGCGGCGGGCTGAGGTGGCTGCCCGGGCAGCGCCCGGTGAAAGCGGAGAGCGGCTCATGATGATCGATAACCGCAGGCAGAACGGCGCGCCCGCGCCCGCGCTGGCAGAGCGCCCGTCCTACGAAGACGGGCTGCGCGGCCAGGACGGGCCGGACTGGGGCGAGGTGGTGCACCAGCTCCACACGCGCCTGCTGCAAGACATGGACGCGGCGGCGCTGGAGAAGCTCGAGCCGGCGCGCGCCCGCTCGGCGGTCGAGGCGGCGGCGCGGCAGCTCCTCGCGCAGCTCCACCCCGGCATCCTCGGCGATGACCGGGAGGAGATCGTCACGCGCGTGATCAACGAGGCCATCGGCTTCGGGCCCATCGACCCGCTGCTGGCGGACCTCTCGATCTCCGAGGTGATGGTCAACGCGCCCGACGAGGTGTACTACGAGCGCGACGGCGTCATCCACGCCGCGCCGGCACGCTTCCGCGATAACGCGCACATCATGCGCATCGTGGAGCGCATCATCGCGCCGCTCGGCCGCCGCGTGGACGAGTCGTCGCCGTACGTCGATGCGCGCCTGCCGGACGGCTCGCGCGTCAACGTTGTCATCCCGCCGGTGGTGCCGAACAGCCCGGTCGTGACCATCCGCAAGTTCCGCCCGGATAAGTACCGCGTGCTGGACCTCGTGAACAACGACACCATGACGCAGCCGATGGCGGACTTCTTCCAGGCCTGCGTGCAGCAGCGGATGAACATCGTCATCTCCGGAGGCACCGGCACCGGCAAGACGACGCTGCTCAACGCCATCTCGGAGTTCATCCCCAGCCGCGAGCGCATCGTGACGATCGAGGACCCGATCGAGATGAAGCTCCAGCAGCGGCACGTGATCACGATGGAGGCGCGCCCGCCGAACATCGAGGGCCGCAACGAGGTGACGCAGCGCGACCTGGTGCGCAACGCCCTGCGCATGCGCCCCGACCGCATCATCGTCGGCGAGGTCCGCGGCGCGGAAGCGTTCGACATGCTGCAGGCGATGAACACCGGCCACGAAGGCTCGCTGACGACGGTGCACGCCAACAGCCCGCGCGACGCGCTCGCGCGCATCGAGAACATGGTGCTGATGGCCGGGTTCGACCTGCCGGTGCGCGCCATCCGCGAGCAGGTGGCGTCCGCGCTGCACCTGGTGGTGCAGCTCGTCCGCTTCTCCGACGGCAAGCGCCGCATCAGCAACGTCTCTGAGATCACCGGCCTCGAGGGCGGCGTCGTCACCATGCAGGAGCTGTACCGCTTCGAGCAGACCGGCGTCACCGCCGACGGCACGATCATCGGCGGCATGGTGCCGACGGGCATCACGCCGACGTTCGCGGACCGCTTCCGCAAGGCGGGCATCAACCTGGAGTTGGGCATCCAGGCGCCGAGGTGGAACTGATGGAGATCCTCGCAGCCATCGTCGCATCTCTTTCCGTGCTGATGCTCGTTGTGTACGCCGTGCGGGCGCGGGCGATGAGCCCGGCCGACTCGCGGCTGCGCGTCCTGACGCCGCTGCACGAGGTGTCGATGGAGCGCCGTGAGGACGGCTCCGCCATCCTGCGCCGCGGCGCCTCGTCGATCCCGGCCCTGGGGCGCTTCCTCAGCCGCCGCGGCTACTCCGAGATGTGGCTGTTCGACCTGCAGCGCGCCGGCAGCAACCTGCGCCCCGGCGAGTACTTCATGATCCGGCTGACCGCCGCGATCGTGCCGTTCACCGCGGTCTTCCTGTTCACGCGCAGCCCGCTGGGCTTCGTGCTGGCCGCCGTCGCCGCGCTTGTCGGCTACAAGCTGCCGTCGTTCTGGCTGCGCCGCCGCGTCGCCAGGCGCATCGGCGCCATCGAGGCCCAGCTCATGGAGACGATCACCCTCATCTCCAACGCCCAGCGCGCCGGCTTCGCGTTCGCGCAGGGCGTCGACATCGCCGCCAAGCGCATGGGCCCGCCGATCAGCGTCGAGCTGAACCGCATGCTGCTCGACATCAACATGGGCGCCTCGACCGAAGAGGCCCTGGTGGCGATGAACGAGCGCATCGGCAGCGAGGACCTGGACCTGGTGGTGACGGCGATCCTCATCCAGCGCCAGACCGGCGGCAACCTGGCCGAGGTGCTGGATAACGTCACCGAGATCATGCGCGACCGCGACCGCATCCGCGGCGACATCAAGACCCTGACGGCCTCGCAGCGGATGACGGGCTGGGTCCTCAGCCTCTGGCCGGCGACGCTCGGGCTCGTCTTCTTCGCGATCAACCCCGGGATGATGTCGCTGATGTGGACGACGGCGCCCGGCATCGTGCTGCTCGTGATCTGGCTCACCCTGAATGCGCTCGGCGTCTTCTCGCTGCGGCGTATCCTCGCGATCGACATCTAGGAGGCGACCATGATCCCAGTTCTCACGTCCGCCGCGGCCGCCTCTTCCGTGCTGTTCCTCACGCTCTGGTACGGCCTCAGCAAGAATCAGCACGACGAGCGCCTGCGCACGCTGCTGGAGCCGCAGCGGCTCATCGCCGAGCAGCAGGACCCGTTCACACAGCGCGTCGCCTTCCCGGTCGTCAACGGCCTCGTCGGCGTCCTCATGGCGATCCTGCCGACGGCGCTCATCGCGCGCGCCCGCGTATGGCTCATCGCGGCCGGCGACAAGCTCTCGCTGTCGCAGTTCCTCACCATCGTGCTGATGACGGGCGCAGGCCTGCCGGCGTTCGCGTTCGTCGTCGTCTCGCTGGTGACGGGCGGCGCCGCGATGGGGATGATGATCGTCGCCGCGCCCATACTGGCCGTCGTCGGCGGCTTCGCGCCGTTCATGGTGCTCCGCCGCCTGGCGAAGAACCGCCAGAAGGTGATCTGGCGATCGATGCCGGCCGCGCTCGACCTGCTCACGACGTGCGTCGAAGCAGGCCTCAGCCTCGACTTCGGACTCCAGCGCGTCGCCGAACGCTACGCCGGCCCGTTCTCGGACGAGATCAACCGCGCGCTGCGCGAGATGGGCCTCGGTAAGCCGCGCCGTGAGGCCCTCTCCGACATGGCCGAGCGCATTGGTGTCGACGACCTGAAGACGTTCGTGAACTCGCTGCTGCAGGCGGAGGCGCTGGGCACCAGCGTCGGCCAGGTGCTGCGCGTGCAGGCGAGCCAGATGCGGCTGCGCCGGCGGCAGAAGGCCGAGCAGATGGCGCGGCAGGCGCCGGTGAAGATGGTGTTCCCGCTCGTGTTCTTCCTCATGCCCTCGCTGTTCATCGTGACGCTGGGACCGGTGATCTTGAACGTGATCAAGGTGTTCAGCGAGAACTAATGACAGCAGCGCCGCGCACGGAAGCGCGTCAGTGATCGAGGATGGCCGAGCGAATGGACCCGTACCGAGTCCTCCAGTTGCGTGAAGGGGCGCCGCGCGACCTCGTCGAGGAGGTGTACTGGGCGCTCATCGGCCGGGCCAAGCACGAGCATCCCGCCGAGCGCGACTTCGCGCTGCGCATCCGCGAGCTGAACGCCGCGTACGATGCCGTCGTGCGCAGCATGGACGAGGCGCGCGACAGGGCGCCCGGACCGAAGCGCGCGGCCCCTCCCCAGCGCCGGTTCTGGCGGCGCGCCGCGGCGCCCACCACGCCCGACGACCTCTACGGCCTGCTCCACGTGGACGAGCAAGCGGACCACGACGTGATCGCCCTCGCCGCCCGCTTCGCCCTCAATCAGCTTCGCACGCGGCCGGACCAGCAGGCGCGCCTGCTGGCGGTGCAGGCTGCCCGCGACGTCCTGCTCGACCGCCGCCTGCGCGCGGAATACGACGCGGCGGCCGCATCCCGCCTGGCGGCGGGGCCTCCCGCGGAGGCGACGGCGGCAACCCCCACGACGCCCGCTGCCACAGCGTCACCGTCGGCCGGGACGCTGGCTGGCCCGACCTCTCCCGCGGCGCCCCGGCCAGCGGCCGCGCCGGCGAACGCGTCGACCGTGAATGCCGGCCCGGCAACGCCCACCCCTGCCTACGCTGATGCCGCGCAGCACGCGCCTCCGTCCGGCGATGCCGCAGTGCATGCGTCCGCCTCCACGCCGCCAACGCCGGCCGAATCCGCTGCCACACAGGC
>DATMAH010000331.1:0-2913 GCA_035583735.1 Dehalococcoidia bacterium | reverse complement strand
CGCCCGATGGCGCCGAAGCCGACGATGCCGAGCGTGGCGCCGTGCACGTCGTAGCCGAGCAGCAGGCGCGGGTCCCAGGTCTTCCAGCGTCCGTCCCGCACGAAGCGCTCCGCCTCCGGGATGCGCCGCGCCGTCGCAAGCATCAGCGCCCACGCCAGGTCGGCGGTCGTCTCCGTCAGCACGCCCGGCGTGTTGCCGACCGGTATGCGGCGTCCGGTCGCCGCCGCCACATCGATGTTGTCGTAGCCGACGGCCACGTTGCTGATGACCCGCAGCCGCGGCGCCGCCCCGATCAGCGGCGCATCCACCCGGTCCGTCAGCAGCGAGATCAGCCCGTCGCAGTCGGCGACGCGCTCGCGCAACGTCTCGTACGGCGGCGGCAGCTCATCGGGCCAGACATCGACATCGGCATGCTCGCGCAGACGCTCGACGGCGTCGCCGGGCAGGATGCGCGTGACGAAGACCCGCGGCATGGGTTGAGGCTACGGTGGCGCGCGACGCGTGGCAACGTGGTGGGTCGTGTGTTGGGTGTGATGGGTGGCTGGTGGCTGGTGACTGGTGATTGGTGATTGGTGATTGGTGGGCGTTGCTGGGCGTTGGTGGGGATGCCAACCTCTAAACTCTCCAGCTCCAGCCTCCGGCGCAGCTCTAGCGCGTCGCCTCCACGATGTCGGACGGGGCCTGACCGGCGCGGGCGCGCGAGCGGCGCACCGCGGCCTCCATCTGCGAGAGCTGCGCCAGCGCCTTCCGCGTGTCGGAGGCGACGCGCGCGGGCTCCTGGTTCTTCACGCGCCACTTGAAGAGCCAGTACATGAACTCGCGCAGCTCCGTCAGCGAGATGTGCTTCGTCCACGGCACGCCCTGCTCCTCGCGGAACTGCCGCAGCAGCGTCAGGCGCGGCTGGCCGTAGATGCGCTGGTACACCGGGTCCCACGCCGTCTCGTCGAAGCGCGGGTCACGGATGTTCGCCGTCGCGCGCTCCTTCGACACCTCCAGCTCGACCGCGTACTGCAACGCCTCCTCGACGATGACTCCGTAGAGATAGTTCAGGTGCGCGCGGTGCTTCGCGTCGCCGATCAGGGCGCGCAGGCGTCCGTCCGCGATCATGCGCCGCTCGTTGTCGTCCGGCATGGCGCCCGCGAGCGTCTCGTCCTCCGGCGGCTGTGCCTCGAAGAGCAGCCGTTGCGCCTCGTCGGCGGGCACCGCGTCGCCCGCCGCGTCGATCAGCCGCTCCGCCAGCAGCAGCCAGTCGAACGCTTCGCCGCCGATCAGGTACCGGTAATGCCGCTGCCCCACCACCTCCTCCGGGCGCTGCCACGCGGCGATCGCGCGCATCACGGCCGGAAACCATGCCTCGCCGCTCTCGATGTCCGACAGGAACGATGCGAGCGGGTCGTTGTCCTCATCGTCGGCAAAGGCGGCGCCGGTGATGTAGCGGGCGTACGCCGCCGTGGCGAAGAAGTCCTCCAGCACCTGCGCGTGGTTGTAGGCGATCGGAGACTCGGCGATCTCCTCGGGCGAGAGGAAGCGGAGCTGCTGCCCCTCGCCGCAGACCATCTCCTCGGCGGGTGTGCCGCAGGGCGCATGGAACAGGTACAGCTCGTAGTCGGCCCTGCTCCTGGACGACGACTTCGCGCCGCCGGCGGCCTCCTGGAAGTAGTACGCGCGGAACGGCTCGATGCGGCCCAGCGTCAGCCCCGTCTCTTCCCGCACCTCCCGCCGGGCAGCCTGCTCCGGCGTCTCGCCCTGCCGTGCCGCGCCCCCCGTGATGCCCCAGTGCGCCGGGAACAGGATCGTGTCATCCGCATCGCGCAACTGCATGAGGACACGCCCCTCGCGGTCGACGAGGATCACGCCTGCGCTGATATGCCGGGGATACGATCGTGGTTCGCTCATTGCGTGCGATGCCGCCGGGGCGGACGAAAACGCCCGCGCGATGTGCGGGCGTCTGCGCCAAGTATAGCCGACGGGGCGGCGCCTCGCGCCTACGCCGCGTGGGTGGCCGCCTTGCGCACCATCTCGGCGAAGAGCGGGCTCGCGGCGAAGCGTCCCAGCAGGTCGCGATAGGCCGGCACGGTCGTGTCCGGCAGGTCGGCGAGCGCGAAGTACGCCATGCCCTGGCCCTCGCCAAGCGTCAACGTGGCCAGCGGCGCCTCCACGGGCGCGGCGTACACGTAGATGAGCAGCAACGCGTCGCCAACGCGCGCCGGCCCCGCCTCGACCAGCGCGTACGACGGCGGCGCCCAGTCCAGCTCTTCGCGCAGCTCGCGCACGAGCGCCGTCTCGGGCGTCTCATGCGGCTCCACCTCGCCGCCGAAGGAGCCCCACAGCCCGGGGTTCATGATCTCCGGCTTGTCGTCGCGGTGCTGGAGGAGGAAGCGCCCATCCGGCCCGACGAGGATCGCCGTCACCGATATCGCGTCCCACGCACGGCGCACGCGGCGATACACGTCACCGCGCGCGAATTGCTCGATCGCGGGGACGATTTCGGGCACGATGCGTGGGGGCAGCGCCTCCGGCGCGAACAGCCCCAGGTCCTGGCCTTCGCGCAGCCGCAGCGATGCGACCGGCACATCGAGGTGCGCGGCGAAGCGGTGCGAGACCACGTGCCGCGGCCCATGCTCGACGACGACGCTGCCGAATCGCTCGAGGTGGCGTGGCCGCCAGCCCAGCTCCTCGTCCATCTCGCGCAGGAACGCCTGCTCCGGCGTCTCACCGGGTTCGACGTGGCCGCCGAAGAAGCCCCACATCCCGGCAGACGGCAGGCCGGGCTTGTCGTCGCGATGCTGCAACAGCATCCGCCCGTCGTCCGCGACGATGAACCCGACGGCGACTTCTCGCTGGGGCGCCCGCTCGGCCATGCCGAAAGAGTATCGGACAGGCGCGTCGTGGGTTGTGTGTCGTGAGGTGCGG
>DATMAH010000330.1:0-6790 GCA_035583735.1 Dehalococcoidia bacterium | reverse complement strand
TCGACGAAGCGCTCGCCATCCTTGAATGCGTTCGCCGGGGCATAGCAGAAGATGGCGTCGCCCTCGAGCTTCACGAACGTCATCGGCGGCGCGAGACGCGAACGGATCAGCTTCGTCAGTTCGCGGATGATGGCGTGCGCGTGCTCAAGCTCGGTGCCGGCGAGAAAGGCCGTATATCCAGAGATATCTGCGAGCAGCAGGTAGCCCTCGCCGACGCGGCTTCCGTCCCGTGTGGTGTTCATTCGTCTCCTTCGGCCTGCCACAGCACGCCCCGCAGCCCCACGCCCTCATCAATCTCTTCGGTGCGAACTCACCTCGGTCCGGGATGAGGCACTGCTTGCCCGAGAGCACCCGCGCATCGTATCCGGCACCAGGATCTCGCCCCGCCGCTGGCCGGATTCGCCTCAGGCGATGCTGACGCCGTCCGAGGTCGTGTCGTAGACGATCGTCGGTTCCATGCAGGAGTATGACGTGAGGCCCGGGCTTACGACCATCAGACTGGTAATCCGGTGCTCGACACCGGAAGTTCGAAAGCGGGTGACGCTGTCTCTGTAGGGTCGAGATGCGCAAGCAGACTAGGGGACTCGCCTTGCGGGAGGGGCACACAACTTCTAATCCGGTGCTCGCGAACTAATCCGGTGCTCGGTGTGAGCGCGTTAGTCCGGCGAGTACGAGCCAGTTTTGAATCTGTGGCACCCCCGGCAGGATTCGAACCTGCGACCATCGGATTAGAAGTCCGGTGCTCTGTCCACTGAGCTACGGGGGCTCGCCTTCAAGAGTACCGAACGGCGTCGTGGCCGGGCGCGCGGTCGTGCCGTGGCCCGTCGCGTAGGACCGCCGGGGAAGCGTGCGGGGGTTGCGGCGCGTTGCCCCGCGTCGAAGCAGGGGCCGCCTGGTGAACGCGGCGCCGCCCCGGCCGGCGCGCTGTGCTGGTGCGGGTGACCCACGCGAGAGACGGTCGCGCGGCCGTCGTCACGGTGGGCGTGACGACGGCATGGCGCCAGCGGTGCGGCCGTCGCCGTCGCGCACGCGGCACTCGCACTCCGCGTGGCCGGTGGCCGCCATGGCGCCCGTTCAGGCGTCCGGCGCCGGCCGCCCGCCGTCCGGGTGACAGACGAACCAGCGGTGGCGCGCGCGGGTGCCGGTAACCACGGGCGGCCGTACTCGTATCAAGATCGCATACGGGCCGGCGATGCGGTTGCACATGCATACGCGGCGATAGCGCTCGCATGACGCTTGCGCTGCGCTCGGTCGTCCGCAGCGGCCAGGATCATCCGGCAGCCGAACCGGCAACCAGTGTTTCGTCTCTGAGGCGGCTGGCGTCCGGCGATGCACGAAGCCGCAACGATGCGCTTCTTACGCTGCGCAGTGTCCGGCACGCTGCCTACTGCGTCCGTCCCGCCACGGCGCGAGCGCTCAAGTCCTTAGACGCGGAACAGCACATGATCGAACAGCGGCCCGGCGACCTCGACACGCGCATAGCCCGGCATGCGGCCTTGCTCTTCGGCTCGTGGGTGGGGATATACGACCGCGACGGCAGGCTCATCGCGGGGAGCGGTGAACCGCCGGACGACGGCTATCGCAGCGACGATGGCCGCGCGGCGCTGCGCATGTCGATGGAGATCGGGGGCAGGCCCGTAGAGATCGAGGTCGGGCAGGCGTCGATTGCGGACGAGGCGTCGGCGCGGCTCGCGCGCGTCATCATGGAGCTGGTGGTCCGGCAATCGACGCTCCTCGACGCGCTGCCGGATGGCCGCCAGCTCAAGGACGCGCTCATCCTGGAGCTGCTGAACGGCACGGCGAGGGACGAGGAGGAGCTGCGGCGCGAGGCCGAGATCGTCGGGATCGACTGCACGCCGCCCCGGGCGGTGATCCTCGTCGACGCGGCGGACTACCTGGCGATCGTCCCGGGCGAGGACGTCGAGCGGAGCGCGCGGCGGCGGGCGTCGCGGGTGAAGCACGTCGTCGGCGTGATCGTGCAGTACTTCAAGCTGCCCTCGGACGCCATCTGCGGGTACATCGGCGAGGGCGAGGTCGCGGTGCTGAAGGCCAGCACGGCGCAGGACCTGGCGCGCTGGCTGGACGACGACCGTGACGTGGGCGACCCGTCGTGGACGCGGTTGAGCGCGCTGAAGCGCGCGTGCGCGGGGCTGCTCGACCGTCTCCGCCGCGAGACCGGTTGCGTGATCAACATCGCCGTGGGGCGGTACCACCCGGGCATCCACGGCCTGGCGCGCTCCTACAGCGACGCGCGCGCTGCGCTATCGCTCGGGCGTTCGGTGCACGGCGGCAACCGCGTGCACTGCCTCGACGAGCTGGGCATCGCCGCCTTCATGGGCCCATCGGACACGCGCACGAAGGCGGAGCTGGCGGCGCACCTGCTGAGCCCGCTCCGCGACGAGCGGGAGCTGATGGAGACGCTGGACGCGTTCTTCGCGGAGAGCTGCAACATGACGGCGACGGCGAACCGGCTCTCGATCCACCGCAACACGCTGGGGTACCGGCTCGACAAGATCGCGTCGCTCACCGGGCTCGACCCCCGGCGGTTTGACGATGCCGTGCAAATGCGGCTCGCGACCGTGCTACGAAGCATCTAAACGTTGTGCGGAGGCACAATCGCGGCCGTCCGCGCACGCAGCAAGTTCGTCGATTCTGCCGATTCATCCGGCGTCCGCGGGGGCGATGCTGACGGCGTAGAAAGGAGTCTCCGAATGCGGCCGCTTCGCATCTTCACATGGCCCGTGCACGGCGCGTACCTGCAGTACCTGACCGCGCTGTCGCCGCACGAGTTCTACCTGCCCGTGCGCCCGCGGCGAGACGGCGCATACGGCGGACGCGGGCCGACGCTGGCGCTGGGCGACAACGTGATCGAGGTCGCGGAGGACGACGTGCGGCGCGTGGACGTCGACTGCGTGCTGTTCCAGTCGGCGGAGCACTACCTGCACGACCAGTACGCGATCCTGAGCGAGGAGCAGCGCCGGCTGCCGAAGATCTTCCTCGAACACGACCCGCCGCGGCAGCATCCGACCGACACGCCGCACCCGGTCACGGACGGCAATACGCTGGTGGTGCACGTCACGCGCTTCAACGCGCTGATGTGGGAGACGCGCGCCCCCGTCCGCGTCATCGAGCATGGCGTGCCGGACCGCGGGCCGCTGTACACCGGCGAGGTCGCGCGGGGCATCGCCGCCATCAACAACCTGCGCGCGCGGGGCCGGCGCCTGGGCCTCGACGTGTTCCTCGACGTGCGCGAGTGCGTGCCGGTGGACCTCGTCGGCATGGGGAGCGAGGAGGTCGGCGGCGTGGGTGAGGTGCCGCCCGCACTCCTGCCGGAGTTCGAGTCGCGGTACCGCTTCTTCTTCTACCCGGTGCGCTACACGAGCCTGGGGCTGGCGTTGTGCGAGGCGATGATGGCCGCCATGCCGCCGGTCGCGCTCCGGACCACCGAAGTGGCGGACGTGATCGACCACGGCGTGACGGGCTTCGCCGCGCTGGATGCGCCGAAGCTCGTCGAGGCGGCATGCGCGCTGCTGCGCGATGCGGGCCTGGCGCGCGAGATCGGGGCGCGCGCGCGGGAGATGGCGCGTGAACGCTCCGGGCTCGAGCGGTTCACGCGCGACTGGAACGACGCGTTCGCGCTGGTCGCCGGGGCGAAGGCCGCGGCGCCGCGCCCGGCCGCCGCCGCTGCGGGAGGCGGGCGATGACCCGCCGCGTCGCGCTGGTGAGCGAGCACGCGTGCCCGCTTGCGCCTCCCGGCGGCACGGACTTCGGTGGGCAGAACGTGTACGTGCGGCAGCTCGCGCGGCATCTCGTGCGCCAGGGGTACGAGGTGGACACGTACACGCGCCGCACGTCCGAGGACGACCCCGAGATCATGGTGTGGGAGGGCGGGCGCGTCGTCCACGTGCGCGCCGGGCCGGCGGAGCCGCTGCCGAAGGAGCGCCTGCTGCCGTACATGGGCGCATTCGCGGAGGAGCTGGTGCGCGCCGCCCGCCAGCGCCGCTACGACGTCGTCCACGCGAACTTCTGGATGTCGGCGATGGCGTCGCTGGAAGTGAAGCGCCGGCTGGGCGTGCCGCTGGTGGTGACGTTCCACGCGCTGGGACGCGTGCGCCGCATGCACCAGGGCGCCGCGGACGGCTTCCCGGACGAGCGCTTCGCGATCGAGGAGCGCGTCTTCGCCGAGGCGGACCGGGTGATCGCCGAGTGTCCGCAGGACCTGCTCGACATGGTGACGCTGTACGGCGCGGACCCCTCGCGCATCGTCATCGTGCCGTGCGGGTTCGACCCGGAGGAGCTTGCGCCGGTGCCGCGTCCTGCTGCCCGCCGCGAGATCGGCGCCGCCGCCGGCGAGCGCATCGTCCTGTACGTGGGGCGGATGGTGCCGCGCAAGGGCGTGGAGACGATCGTCCGCGCGATGGCCCTGCTCGGCGAGGGTGATTCGCCGGGCGCAAGACTGCTCGTCGTCGGCGGCGAGGCGGACAGCCCGGACCCGGCGGCGACGCCGGAGATCGGCCGGCTACGGGCGCTGGCGCGCGAGCTGGGCGTCGGTGAGCGCGTGACGTTCGCCGGCCGGCAGCCGCGCGAACGGCTGCGGTACTTTTACTCCGCGGCCGACGTCTTCGTCACCGTGCCGGCCTACGAGCCGTTTGGCATCACGCCGCTGGAGGCGATGGCGTGCGGGACGCCGGTGATCGGCTCGCGCGTGGGCGGCATCAAGCACACCGTTCGCGACGGCGAGACGGGCTGGCTGGTGGCGCCGGACGACGCGGCGGCGCTGGCCTCAGCGATCGAGACGGCGCTGCGGCACCCGGAGTTGCGGGAGCTGCTGGGGCGGCAGGCGCGCGCGCACGTCGCCGCGGACTACCAGTGGGGCGCCGTGTGCGAGCGCGTCGCCGCCGTGTACGAGGACGCGCGCCGTCCGGCGATCCGTGTCGTCGGCCCGGCGCGGGCAACGGTGGAGTCGGGGTTCCGGGAGCTGGAGCGCACGCTGCGGCGGGCTGAGGCGGCCTGCGCGGAGCCGATCGAGCGCGCGGCGCAGGCGATCGTCGCGGCGTACCAGCGCGGGGGAAAGCTGCTGGCCTGCGGCAACGGCGGATCGTGCGCCGATGCGCAGCACCTCGCGGCCGAGCTGGTCGGACGCTTTCGCGTGGAAGGACGGCGCCCGCTGGGGGCGATCGCGCTGGGCACGGACGCGACGGTGATGACGGCGTGGTCGAACGACTGCTCGTTCGAGGACGCGTTCGCGCGGGAGGTGCAGGCGCTGGGGAGCCGCGGCGACGTGCTGGTCGCGTTCAGCACTAGCGGACGTTCGCCGAACGTGGTGGCCGCGCTGCGGGCGGCGCGCGCCGCTGGCCTCACCACGGTCGCCGTGCTCGGCGGCGACGGCGGCGCAGCGCGCACCCTCGCCGATGTCGCGGTCGTCGTGCCCTCGGCGGACACCCAGCGCGTGCAGGAGGTGCACGGCCTGCTGCTGCACGTCCTGTGTGAGGCGGTGGAGGAGCGCCTGTTCGGCTCCGGACAGGCGGAGGCCGCGCGCGCGCGTCATACCGGCGATGGACGCATCGGCCGGCGCATGGCGCACGCCCGCAACGGTGGAGGTTCGAGATGATGCCGTCGCTGCGGGGCCAGGTGGCGTTGATCACGGGCGGCGGGCGCGGGCTGGGTGAGGCGATCGGGCGGCGGCTCGCGCGCGACGGCGCGCACGTGTACCTGCTCGACGCGCGGGAGAGCTGTCATGACGTGGCACGGCAGATCGGTTGCGAGGGGGGCGCCGCCCGCGGCATCGTCGCGGACCTGACGGACGCGAGCGCCGCGGAGCGCGCAGTGGCGGAGGTGGCCGGACAGGCCGGGCGCCTTGACGTGCTGGTGAACAACGCCGGCATCGACGTGACGGCGCCCGTCGACGCGATCGATGTCGCGAGCTGGGACCGCGTGCTCGCCGTGAACCTGCGCGCGCCGTTCATCCTCTCGCGCGCCGCTATGCGGCATATGGGGGAGAGCGGCGGCGGCGCGATCGTCAATATCGCGTCGACGGCGTCGCGCCGCGCGTGGGCGAACGCCTCGGCGTACCACGCGAGCAAGTGGGGCCTCCTCGGACTGAGCCACGCGCTGCACGTCGAGGGCCGCGAGCGCAACGTGCGCGTCTCGGCGATCATCGCCGGCGGCATGCGCACGCCGTTCCTGCTCGACCGGTTCCCCGACATCGACGAGGAGACGCTGCAGGACCCCGCGAACGTGGCGGAGGCGGTGCGCTTCGTGCTGTGCCAGCCGCCGGGCACGGTGATCCCGGAGATGCTGGTGCTGCCAGCGCGCGAGACGTCGTGGCCGTGAGCGGGCCGCGCGCGCCGGCCGTCTTCATCGACAAGGACGGCACGCTGCTGGAGGACGTGCCGTACAACGTGCAGCCCTGCCGCATCCGCTTCACGCCGGGCGCGATCGGCGCGCTGCGTCTCCTGGACGCCGCCGGCTACCGGGTCGTGATCGTGACGAACCAGTCCGGCGTGGCCCGCGGCCTGTTCGGCGAGCGCGAGCTGGGCGCCGTGCGGCGGCACATCGAGGAGGTGGTGCGGGCCGCCGGGGTCGCGCCGCCGGCGTTCTACTACTGCCCGCACCATCCGGAGGGCGCCGTCCCGGCGTACGCGGTCGGCTGTCCCTGCCGGAAGCCGCAGCCGGGCATGCTGCTCGCCGCGGCGGCCGCCCTGTCGCTGGACTTGCGGAGGAGCTGGATGGTGGGCGACATCCTCGATGACGTGGAGGCGGGCAGGAGCGCCGGGTGCCGCACCGTGCT
>DATMAH010000329.1:0-18471 GCA_035583735.1 Dehalococcoidia bacterium | reverse complement strand
GCGGCCGGCCGTGAGGCGGCGCACCTCGGCGACGAAGTCCTGCGAGCGATAGTTGATGCCGTGGTCCATGCCGAACGCGCGCAGACGCTCCAGCTTCTCGTCGCTGCCGGCGGTGGCGATGACGGTGGCGCCGGCTCGCTTCGCGAGCTGCACCGCCGCCAGGCCGACGCCGCTGGCGCCGGCCTGCACTAGCACCGTTTCGCCGTCTCTCAGGTGGCCGAACTCGAAGAGGCAGTCGTCGGCGGTGCCGAAGGGGACGGGGACGGTGGCCGCTTCCTCGATGCCCAGGCTGTCGGGGATGAGCCACGTCTGGCGGCTGGCGACGGACACCACGGACGCGTGCGAGCCGTGCGGCATGATGGCGACGACGCGGTCGCCGGGCTTGCGGTCCGCCACGTCTGCGCCCGCCTCCCGCACCACGCCGGCGCACTGGTAGCCGACGATGTGCGGCTTCGCCGGCATCTCGCCGCCGGCCCGGTTTCCGACGTCGCCGCCTTCGATGCTGATCGCCTTCACGTCGATCAGCACGCCCTTCGGATGGAGTGGCGGGTCAGGCAGCTCCTCGTACCGCAGCACCTCCGGGGCGCCCGTCTCGTAATACACCGCTGCCTTCATGTCACCGCTCCCCGGCTGACTGGGTGCAGGTCCTGTCCCGGCTGGCCTGTATACACCGCCGGGTCGATATCTCGCGGTCGGCCAGAGGCTCCCAGCCGGACTTCTGGTACGCGCCGTGCGCGTCGCGCGTACCCGGGCGCCAGACGCGGAGGCCGTGTAGCCGTGGATGCGGCATGACCCTCTCGGCCGGCCAGACGCCGACCCCGTGGCCGTGGTGCCCCTCCAGCACGAAGGCGTCGGCGAGACAGCCGGTCGTCGCGAAGTCTGTGGTCACGAAGCCTACCTGGCCGTCGACGTCGTGGTACAGCCCGAGTCAGAATGAGCCCTGGATGGCGCGCGCGAGCACGTCGCGGCCGATGCCCTTCGCCCGGTACGAGCGCCGCAGGTAGCCGTGGATGACGCCAGTGCCGAGACGCCGCCTCGCGGTGCTGATCGTGTACGCCCCGCGGCGCCATCCCTCGCCCATCTAGCGGAGATGCTTCGCGTAGAAGGCCAGCGTGCGCTCCCACGTCTGTTTCGACGCCTCGGGCGCGTACTGCTCGGGCCGCGTGTCGTTGAAGAATCCATGCTGCGTGTTCGGGTAGATGTGGAACTCCACGTCCTTGCCGAGATCCTTGAGCTGCTGCTCCAGCTCGCGCGCCTTCTCCGGGCTGGCGAAGGCGTCGTGGTCGGCGTAGTGGCCGAGGACGGCGCCCTTCACGTTCGAGAGGTCCGGCTGCACGCCGGGCAGTACGCCGTAGTAGACGACGCATGCGTCGATCGGGCGCAGCGTGGCGATGTAGAGCGAGAGTCCGCCGCCCATGCAGAAGCCCACGCTGCCGATCTTGCCCGTGCAGCGCTGGTGCGACTTCAGGTAGTCGTATGCGCCGGCCATGTCCTTCGCCGCCTGGTCCATCTTCATGGACATCATCAGCTTGCCGGCTTCGTCCGGCTCGCCGACGACCTTGCCGTGGTAGAGGTCCGGCGCCAGCGCCAGGTACCCCTCGCGGGCGAAGCGCTCGGCGATGTCCTTGATGTTGTCGTTCAGCCCCCACCACTCCTGGATGACGATGACGCCGGGCACGCGCTCAGTCCCGGCCGGGGACGCCAGATACCCCTCGGCGGTGCCACCGTTGCTCGCGAACGAAACCATCTCACCCATCGAACGGCCTCCGGAGACTACACCGTGAATCGCGCGGATGGCCCGATCTTACATCCCTCGCCGCCTGGGGCAACGTGCGTCGCACCCGGCCCGAGCCCGGGATGATCCCCCTTTCACCGCCAGAGGCACCCCCGTCTTCGGCCACCCTCGCCTGACTTCATGCCTGTTCTGCCGTAGCGGGACCTATCTGGACTTGTCCAGCGGCTGGCGAACAGGGGCGTGGCCACGGTTAAGTCTGTGTTACGGCGCGCGGGACGGCGCCGGCGCCGCCGGGAGTCGAGCTGCGCCGTCGCTAGAATGGGCCGACACACACACAGAGGACCGGTGGAGATGGACATGATCGACGACCAGAAGGACTACGTCCTGCAGAGCTGCAAGGACCAGGACATCAAGTTCATCCGGCTGTGGTTCACGGACATCCTCGGCTCGCTCAAGAGCTTCGCGATCACCGTCGAAGAGCTGGAGCAGGCGCTGGAAGAGGGGCAGGGCTTCGACGGCAGCAGCATCGAGGGCTTCGCCCGCATCGACGAGTCCGACATGGTGGCGATGCCAGACCCGGCGACGTTCGCGGTGCTGCCGTGGCGGCCGCGCGAGCGGGGCGTCGCGCGCATGTTCTGCGACATCCTCCATCCCGACGGATCGCCGTTCGAGGGCGACCCGCGCTTCGTGCTCAAGCGCCAGCTCAAGCGGGCGGCGGACCTCGGCTACACCTTCTACGTGGGGCCGGAGCTGGAGTTCTTCTACTTCCGGTCGTCGGACGCGCCGGAGGGGCTCGACAAGGGCGGCTACTTCGACCTGACGCCGCTGGACGTGGCCAGCGACCTGCGGCGGCAGACGGTGCTGACGCTGGAGGAGATGGGCATCGGCGTGGAATACAGCCACCACGAGGTGGCGCCGAGCCAGCACGAGATCGACCTGCGCTATACGGACGCATTGACGATGGCGGATAACGCGATGACGTACCGCCTCGTCGTCAAGGAGGTGGCGCTGGCGAACGGCGTGTACGCCACCTTCATGCCCAAGCCGCTCGCGAACGAGAACGGCTCCGGCATGCACACGCACCAGTCGCTCTTCAAGGGCGACCGCAACGCCTTCTTCGACGCGGACGATGCGTACCACCTCTCGCCGATCGCGAAGTCGTACGTGGCCGGCCTGCTGCGGCACGCGCCAGAGTTCACGCTGGTGACGAACCAGTGGGTCAACAGCTACAAGCGGCTGGTGCCCGGCTACGAGGCGCCCGTCTACCTCACGTGGGCGCGCCGCAACCGCAGCGACCTGGTGCGCATCCCGGAGTACAAGCCCGGCAAGGAGGTGGCGACGCGCGTCGAGTACCGGGCGCCAGACCCGGCGTGCAACCCGTATCTGGCGTTCGCCGTCATGCTCGCCGCCGGCCTGGAGGGGATCGAGAAGGAGTACCCGCTGGGCCCGCCGGCCGAGGAGAACGTCTTCGAGCTGACGGAAGCGGAGCGCCGCGAGCGCGGCATCGCCACGCTCCCGGGGTCATTGAAGGAGGCGATCGAGGCGTTCGGCCAGAGCGAGCTGATGCGGCACGCCCTGGGCGATCACGTCTTCGAGAGCCTGCTGAAGAACAAGACGATCGAGTATGACTCGTACCGGCGCCACGTCACCGACTACGAGATGGACCGCTACCTGGCGGTGCTGTAGCGCGCGCTAACCGGTGCGCATCGCGCGGCGGCTCGCCGTACCGGTGACCCTGCCCAGGATCTCCAGGTCGTCGGCGATGATGGCGCCGATGCCCCAGCGCAGCACGTGCTCGAGGCGTCTCTCGTCGTTGATCGGCCAGGTGGCGATGAGGTGCACGTGGTCGCGCAGCCACGCCACCGTCTCGTCGTCCAGCAGCCGGTAGTGGATCGAGACGGCGTCGTGCTCGCGGTCCTTCAGCAGCGGCCGCACGCGCTCGAGCTGCCCTTCCGTGCCGATGGAGTGGAAGAGCAGCAGGTGCGGCAGCGCCCGCAGCGATGGCAGGTACGACCACAGCCGCGCGCTCACCATGAACGTGCGCTCGCCGTCGTGCGGCTCGAGCGCACGGAGCAGCGCCTCCGGGAAGCCGGGCGCGCGGCCCTTGAGGTCCAGCATCACGCCGGTGCGTGGCGAGAGCGCGGCGAGCATCTCCTCGAGCCCGAGCACGGGACGCCAGGCGGGCCGCAGGCTCCAGCGGTCCCAGTAGAACGGCAGCGGCCCGAGCGACTTCTCGTGGCGCACCTGCAGGCGGCCGCGGTGCAACCAGACATCCGCCTCGACCAGGTCCACGCCGGCGGCTTCCGCCTCGCGGAGGCGGGCGATGTCGTTCCCGAAGCGGTGCGCGATGGTGAGCGGGCGGCCGCCGCCGGCTGATGTCACGTCTGCCGCGCCTGTTCCAGCCGGGTGGCCGGCGGCTCTCGCCGCCCAAAACGCAGCGGCGGCATGCGCATCCGGTTCCGCATCGCCCAGGCGATGAGCAGCCCGGCGAGCGCCACCACGGCCCCGGCGACCGCATCGAGGATGTAGTGGTTGGCCGTCAGCACGACCGCGAAGAACATCACTACTGGCATGATAACGGCGAACGACCACGCCAGCACGTTCCGCCACGACGAGGCGACCGCGATCGCGACCAGCAGGTTCCAGCCGAAGTGCAGGCTCGGGACCGCCGCATACTGGTTCACCAGCGCGGGCGGCTGCAGCACGCGGTATGCCTTCGAGTAGCTGGTGACGGTGTCGACGACGTCGAGGTCCGTCAGCCGCGGCGGGGCCACCGGGAAGAGCGCGAAGATCACGAGGCCGATGCCGCCGGAGATGATGAAGGCGTTGCGGTAGAGGAAGTACGTCTGGCGCCGGTGCAGGTACAGCCACGCCGCCACGATGGCGATGATCGGCCAGTGCCCCCAGATGTACGCCCAGTTCGCGAACGTGACCAGCCGATGGCTATCGATGATCGTCTCCTGCCACGCGGGCTCCCAGAGGATGCCCAGCGAGCGCTCCAGGTCGATCAGGAGGCCGGCGTTCTCGAGCGCGCTGTCCTCGCTGCCTTCCGTAAGCCCGCGCACGAGGAAGTAGGCGAAGTACGCCACCACGACGATCAGCACTTCGCGTGCAAACTTCAGGGGCTCGACGCGCTCGCGGTCTCGCAGCAGCAACGCGAGCACGAACGCGGCGACGATCCCCCACCGCCCGTAGCGGAACACCTGTTCAGCGGCGTCTGTGACCCAGTCCACCGAGCGATCCTTGCTGACGAGGCAGAAAGCGCGATCGTAGCACAGCGCTGGCCGATGGTCGCAAACCGCGCGTGCTTGGACGTCTCCGCGACTGCTGCCGCGCGCGATCAGCGGGTCTGCGCGGCGCGACGGCGCTCCGGCCCTCCGGACGGCGGACGCGGCGTCGCCGACGCGCCACTGGCCTCGCCCGGCTGTAGCTGGCCGGCTAGACGAACAGGAATGCCGTGGCGTTGTCGACGATATCGAACAGGCCCTGCGGGTAGAGGCCGACGTAAAAGACGCCGAGCATGAGGATCACGGCCAGCCCCTGCATGACGTACGGGATCCGCAGCCGCTCCGTCTCGCCCTCCGCCGGCGCATCGACGAAGGCGCGCCGCATCACCTGCAGGTAGTAGTAGAGCGAGACGACGCTCGTCGTCACGCCGATCCCGGCAAGCCAGAGATAGCCCTCGTCGACGGCGGCCTGGAAGAGGATGAACTTGGTGACGAAGCCGGCGAAGAGCGGCAGGCCCGCCAGCGAGAAGAGCGCCCCGGCCAGCGCGCCCGCCAGCAGCGGCGCCCGCTCGCGCATGCCGCGGAATTCGTCGATCTCTTCCTTCCCGGTCTGGACGTACCAGGCGATGATGACGACGAACACGACCATGTTTGAGATCATGTAGCCGGTCATGTGGAGCACGAGGGCAGACGCGGTCTCGTGCGAGAGGCCGGCGATGCCCATGAGCATGTAGCCCACCTGCCCGATCGACGAGTAGGCCATCAGGCGCTTGATGTTGTGCTGCTGCAACGCCACCAGGTTGCCCAGGATCATGGTTGCGGCGGAGATGCCGGCGATCATCCACGACCAGTCGTCATGCACCACCTCGAACGCGCCACTGAAGAGCCGCAGCAGCAGCGCGAAGCCGGCGGCCTTGGAGATGGTCGAGAGGAACATCGTGATGGCGACGGGCGCGCCCTCGTAGGCGTCCGGCGTCCACATGTGGAATGGCACGGCGGCGACCTTGAACCCCAGCCCCGTGATCACCAGCACGATGCCCATGAGCATCGCCCATTCGTACTCGCTGGTGCCGGCGCCGAGCGCCGCCGAGACGTCACTGTAGTACGTCGAGCCGGCGATGCCATAGATGAGGCTGAGCCCGTAGAGCAGCAGGGCCGACGAGAACGCGCCGAGCAGCATGTACTTCAGCCCCGCCTCGTTGGAGCGCCCCTCGTACTTCTGGTACGAGACCAGCACGTAGGAGCTGAACGACAGCAACTCGAGCGAGAGATACGCCGTCATCAGCTCGCGCGACGCCGCCATGCCGATGGCGCCGATCGTCGCCAGGGTCAGCAGCCCGTAGTACTCGCCGGGATGGCGCAGCCGCTCCTCCACCAGCCGCCCGGACGCCAGCGCGATGACCGCGGCGCCGAGCATGAAGAAGACGCGGAAGAACGTCGTGTAATTGTCGACGGCGACGACGCCGGCGAAGTCGCTCTCGACGTCGATCCAGGCCAGCGAGATGCCGGCCGTGGCGGCGAGCCCCGCGGCCGTGGCGTACGACAGCAGCGACTTCCGCACCTGAGGCGCGAACAGGTCGAGCCCGACGACGAGCACGACGAGGCCGACGAGCAGGAACTCGGGGATGAACAGCGTGTAGTCGAGGTTCAGCTCGTTCACGACACCCCCGGCAGGTTCCGCACGGATTCCTGGATGCGGTCGATGAAGGGCGCCGGCCACAGGCCCATGAAGAGGATGAAGGCCAGCAGCAGCACCGCCGTGCCGCGCTCCAGGTACGTCATCTCCCGCAGCGCGCCGAACTGCTCATCCGGCGGCCCGAAGAACGACATCGACATCATGCGGAGGATGTACACGGCCGTCATCGCCGCGGCGAAGATGCCGAGCGCCGCGGCCCAGGGATACGTGCGGAAGGTGCCGACGAAGACGTGGAACTCCGCGACGAACCCGGAGAGCCCGGGCAGCCCCAGCGACGCGAGCCCGGCGACGCCGAAGAAGAAGACGAACAGCGGCATCCGCCCGACGAGCCCCGAGAACAGCCGCATATCGCGCGTGTGCGCCTGGTCGTAGACGGCGCCGACCATGGCGAAGAACATCGCCGTCATCACGCCGTGGGAGAACATCTGCAGCACGGCGCCGTTGACGCCGATGACGTTCATCGTCGCCAGGCCCATCAGCACGAGCCCCATGTGGCTCACCGACGAGTAGCCGATCATGTACTTGAAGTCGCGCTGCGCCGTCGCCGCGAAGGCCCCGTAGACGACGTTACCCGTCGCCAGCACCATCAGCCCCGGCATCCAGAACGTCGCACCCTCCGGCAGGAGCTGGATGCCCAGACGGATGATGCCGAAGGCGCCGAGCTTCATCAGCACCCCCGCGTGCAGCATCGAGACGGCCGTCGGCGCGGAGACATGGCCGTCCGGCGACCATGTGTGGAACGGCCACAGGCCGGCCAGCACGCCGCAGCCGATGACGAAGAGCGGGAACACCCAGAGCTGGAAGTCGCGGTCGAACTCGTGCGCGTGCAGCGTCTGCAGGTCGAACGTGCCGAGGCCCGCCTCGTTGAAGACGGCGAAGATGCCAATCCAGATGAGGATCGAGGCCGCAACGAGCATGATCGTCAGCTTCATCGCCGAGTACTCCTTGGAGCGGGCGAACGTCTCGAAGACGCTGCTGGAGCCCCAGACGGCGATGAGCAGGTACATCGGCAGCACGGCCACCTCGTACCAGAAGAAGAAGAAGAACATGTCCAGCGCTTCGAACGTGCCGTAGACGCCGGACACCAGCACCCAGAAGAGGATGAAGAAGTCCTTGTTGTGGTGCTCGATCTTCCAGGAGATGAGCGCGCCGCCGAACGCGACGACGCCGGTGAGCAGCACCATCGGCGCCGCGATGCCGTCGATGCCGAAGGCGAGCGAGATGCCGTTGTCACCGAGGAAGGCGACGTTCTCCAGCCAGTTGTAGCGGATGAAGAACTGGTACTGGTCGCCGTCATCGACCTGGTAGGCGAAGAAGATGAACGCCGAGATGGCGAACAGCGCGGCGCCCACGCCGGCGCTGGTCCAGCGCACGATGTCCCGCCGCTCGTCCGGCACGAACAGCAGCACCGCCGCCGCGACGAGCGGGATGCCGATGGTGGCGAGCAGCCAGTAGCCGGAATCCATGCTCCCCCTACGTCCTGTATCCGAATGCGACCGCCGCGATCACCACCACCCCGATGATGATCGCGAGCGCGTACTGCGGGATCTTGCCCGTCTGCAGGTGCTTGCCGGCGAACGCCGCGAAGTCCGTCGCCTCGCCGGTGCCATTGACTCCGGAATCGTTGACCACCGCGCGGTCGAACCAGGCGACCACCTTGCCGCTGCCGAGGACCACGTAGTCGATGACGAGCTGGTACGCCTCGTCGATGTAGAAGCGGTTGAGGAGCAGGCGGTAAGTGAACGGCGAGAACGCGCCGAAGCGGCGCGCCACCTGCGCCGCGCCGCCCCAGATCCAGACCCCCGCGGCGATCCCCGCCAGCACCAGCACGATCGAGAGGACGGAGATCCAGGCGATGAAGCCGAACTCCTCCGGCCCCTCCTCCGGGTTGTAGACGAAGCCCAGCCAGCCGCTGTGGAACCCGAGCGCCTCGCCGACGCCCTCGAAGATGACGAAGCCGCTGACCAGCGTGAGGACGCCCAGCAGGATCAGCGGCCCGGTCATCTCGATCGGCGACTCGTGCGCGTGCTCGTGGACGCGCTCGTCCCTCGGCTCCCCGAAGAACGTGAGCAGCACCACGCGCGTCATGTACAGCGCGGTGATCGGCAGCGAGATCACCAGCAGCCAGAAGACGTAGTCGTAGTGCGCATGGTCGACGCCGACGAGGATCTCGTCCTTCGCCCAGAAGCCGGACAGCGGCACCACGCCGGCCATCGCCGCCGCGCCGAGGACGAAGGCGGTCGCCGTGATGGGCATCTTCCCGAAGAGGCCGCCAAGCTTATCCACCTCCTGCTCTTCCGTCGCGTGGATGACGGAGCCGGAAGCGAGGAAGAGCATCGCCTTGAAGAACGCGTGCACGAACAGGTACAGCATCGCCGCGCCGACGGCGCCCGCGCCGAGCGCGACGAACATCAGGCCGAGCGAGTTCAGCGTCGAGTAGGCGACTACGCGCTTGATGTCGCGCTGCGCCAGGCCGATGAGCGCCGACAGGAACACCGTGACCATGCCGACCGTCATGATCAGCTCGGGCACGCCGCGCACCGCCTCCAGCAGCGGCAGCATGCGCGCCACCAGGTACACGCCGGCGACGACCATCGTCGCCGCGTGGATCAGCGCCGACACCGGCGTCGGGCCTTCCATCGCGTCCGGCAGCCAGACGTGCAGCGGGAACTGCGCCGACTTGCCGACGGCGCCCGCGAAGAGCAGCACGGCGGCGGCCGTCAGCCACTCCCGCTGGATCTCGCCCTCCTCGGCCGCATGGAGGATCTCGCTGATGTTGAAGGTGCCCGTCTGCGTGAAGAGGATGATGATGCCGATGAGCAGCCCGACGTCGCCTACGCGCGTGGTGATGAACGCCTTCTTCGCCGCCTCGGCCGCGGACTGCCGGTCGTTGTAGTAGCCGATGAGCAGCATCGAGCAGAGGCCGACGAGCTCCCAGGCGAAATACAGCAGCAGCAGGTTATCGGCGAGCACCAGCGTCAGCATGGAGGCGACGAACAGCGAGATGATGCTGTAGAACCAGCCGTAGCGCCGGTCGCCGTGCATGTAGCCGGTGGAGTAGATCATCACCAGCAACGCCACGAACGTGACGCAGAACAGCATCACCAGCGTGACCTGGTCGACGAACGTCCCCATGCGGATCTCGATGTAGCCCGGGATCTCCAGCCACTGCCAGGAGCGGGCGACGCCCTCGAAGCTGCCGACGCCCTCGTCGCCGATGGCGTCCGCGACGTCGACCGCGATGAGCAGGGTCAGCAAGAACGACGCCAGCATGAACGCGATGGCGATGTAGTCGCCCTTGCGCGGCAGGTACTGGCTCACGAGGAGGAGGATGACGAACGAGGCCACCGGCAGCGCCGGCAGCACCCATGCGTCATCCATGCCGAATCCGAAGATGGTCGCTCCTCCTCAGCTCTGGACGGCGGCGCTCACCACTTGAGCGTCGCGACTTCGTCCACGTTCGCGGTCCCGCGGTTCCTGAACAGCCTCAACACGATCGCGAGCGCGAGACCCACCTCGGCCGCCGCGATGGCGATGACAAACAGGGCGAAGATGATGCCGATGAAGAGCTGCGGCGCGGTGTACACGGCGAAGGCCGCCAGGTTGATGCTCACGGCGTTGAGCATCAGCTCCACCGACATGAGGATGAGGACTGCGTTGCGGCGGGAGAGGACGCCGAAGACGCCGATGCTGAAGAGGATCGCGCTCAGCACCAGGAAGTGCTCGAGCGGCACCGATTGCTCGATGACCTCCACTTACACCTCCCCCTCTTCCTGCATCGCGAGGATGATCGCGCCTACGAGCGCCACGAGCAACACGCCCGAGGCGATCTCGAACGGCACCGCCCAGCGATTGAAGATCGCGTCGCCGATGCTGGCGAAGGGCACGGTCGTGAGCTGATTCACGTCGCGCGGCCACTCCGTCTGGCTCATCACGGCAACCAGGACGCCGAAGAGCCCGAGCGCGCCGACGGCGGCCATCGCTCGCTGGCCGCCGTCCACTCTCTGCCTCAGCTCCTCCACCCGCGTCAGCGTCAGCGCGAAGAGGATCAGCACGGTGACCGCGCCCGCGTACAGCAGCACCTGCACCAGCGCCAGGAACTCGACCGAGAGCAGGATGTAGACGCCGGCCACGCCGACCAGCGAAGCGATGAAGAACAGCGCGGCGTAGACCACGCTGCGCACCAGCACCGTGCCCAGCGCGCCCGCGATCACCGTCGCCGCGAAGATATAGAAGAAGACATCGATCATGCGCGCAGGCCCGGCTCCACTTTCCCTGCCTTCGACTGCGAGAGCAGCATGTCCAGGTCCATCACCAGGTTCGAGCGGTCGTAGCGCGATAGCTCGTGCCCGGCCCACGTGTTGTTCATCCCGATCGCCTCGAAGTTGCACACCTCGACGCAGATGTTGCAGCGCATGCAGCGGCCGTAGTCGATCCAGAACTCGTCGATGATCTTGCGGCGCTTGCTCTCGCCGGTGGCGTGCTTCGGGTTGTCCTTCATCACCACCGTCATGCACTCGACAGGGCAGGCGCGCTCGCAGGCGTGGCAGCCGGTGCAGAACGGCTCGTCCGCCTCGAAGTCCCAGATGAGGATGGGGAACGCGCGGTCGCGGTTGGCGATTTCGCGGTGGACGCTCGGGTATTCGATCGTCACCGGCTTGCGGAAGGCGGCGCGCATCGTCGTGCCCAGGCTTCTCAGGATTCCCAGCATGGTTACGCAGTGCTCCTCGCCGGTACGGGCACCAGCTCCAGCGGCTCGCGCGGCTTGACGCGCACCACCCGGTAGACGGTCAGCGCCAGCAGCGCCGCGCCGGCGCCGGACGTGAGCAGCAGGAACACGTCCGGCAGATCATAGACCAGCACCGCGCCGTTCAGGAAGATTTGCAGCAGCGCGAAGGGGATCAGCACCTTCCACGCGTATGACATCAGCTGGTCGGGCCGCAGCCGCGGGAACGACGCGCGTACCCACAGGAAGAAGACGATGAAGATGGACATCTTGCCGACGCTCAGGAGGAGCTGGTACCCCCAGCCCACGTCGCGGCCGAAGGGCCACTCCCAGCCGCCGAGGAACAGGAACGCCGCCAGCAGCGAGAACAGGTACATGTTCACGTACGCCGTGAGCTGGAACATCGACCAGCGGATGCCGCTGTACTCGATGAAGACGCCGCCGGCGACGTCCGACTCGCCCGTCGGCAGGTCGAACGGCTGCCGCTCCAGCTCGGCGATCGCCGCCGTGATGAAGATCATGAACGCCAGCGGCTGCCAGACGATGAGCGGCACGACGTCCTGGAAGAGGATGATCTCGTAGACATCGGCCGAGCCCACGACCATGACGACGGCGACGGCCGCGAGGATGAGCGGGACCTCGTACGAGATGAGCTGTCCGGCGGCGCGCAGGCCGCCGAGCAGCGCGTACTTGTTGTCGGAGCCCCAGCCCGCCAGCAGGAAGCCGATGAACGAGAGCCCGGAGACCGCAAGCAGGTACAGCAGGCTCAGCGGCAGCGGCGCGATCACCCAGTCCGCCGTCCACGGCACCACCACCAGGCCGATGAACGCGGGGACGAAGATGGCCGGGATCGAGAGCTGCCAGGCGATCGCGTCGGACGAGGCGGGCCGGACGTCCTCCTTCGTCAGCAGCTTCACGGTGTCGGCGACGGGCTGCAGCAGCCCCCATGGCCCGACGCGCATCGGGCCGAGGCGCTGCTGCACGCGCGCGACGAACTTCCGCTCGTACCACGTCGCGAACATCACCGCGAACGTCATGAGCAGCGTCAGCACCACGAGCGCGATGAGCGCGCTGACGAACGGCTGGTCGATGTCGATGGCGGGCGCGGCCAGCAGCGGCATCGTCGGCTCCTACCTGTCCACGTCGCAGAGAACGATGTCCAGCGACCCGAGGATCATCACGGCATCGGCGAGGTTCTGTCCGATCGTCATCTCACGCAGGCCCGAAAGGTTGCAGAACGAGGGCGAGCGCATCTTCAGCCGGTACGGCTTGTCGCCGCCCTTCGACACCAGGTACACGCCCCACTCGCCGCGCGGCGCCTCGACGCGGCAGTAGACCTCGCCGGGCGGCGTGCGCAGCCGGCGCGGCAGCTTCTCCGCGACGATCGGGCCGTCCGGCGGAAGCTGCTCCAGCGCCTGTTCGATGATCTTCACCGACTGGCGCATCTCCTCCAGCCGCACGAGGTAACGCTCGTAGACGTCGCCGTAGTGCCCGACGGGCACCTCGAACTTGAAGCGGTCGTACACGCTGTACGGCTCATCCTTACGCAGGTCCCAGGGCACGCCGGACGCCCGCAGCATCGGCCCGCTGAGGCCGTACGCGATCGCCTGCTGCGGCGTGAAGGCGCCGATGCCCTGGCAGCGCGCCATGAAGACCTCGTTGCGCGTCAGCAGGTCGTCGATGTCCTTGATGCCGACCTGCACGAGCTTCAGCACCTCGTGGACGCGCTGCGTGAAGTTGTCCGTCACCTCCCACGCCAGGCCGCCGACGCGGAAGTACGCGTACATCAGCCGGTCGCCGGAGACCTCCTCGAAGAGGTCCTGGATGTGCTCGCGCTCGCGGAACGCGTACGTGAAGCTCGTGCCGAACAGGCCCGAGTCGATGCCGAACGCGCCCATGAACATGAAGTGGCTGCTGAGGCGGTTCAGCTCGGTGAGGATGACGCGGATGTACTCCGCCCGCTCCGGCACCTGGATGTCCATGAGGCGCTCGACGGCCATGCAGTAGCACTGCTCGGCGGCGAACTGGGCGAGGTACTCCGTGCGGTCGGCGTAGCCGATGCCCTGGCGGAAGTCCATCGCCTCCATCAGCTTCTCGCCGCCGCGGTGCATGTAGCCGATGTGCGGCTCGACGTCGACGACGCGCTCGCCCGAGATCACCAGCACCATGCGGAACACGCCGTGCGTGCTGGGGTGCTGCGGGCCCATGTTGATGGGCATGTCGACGACTTCGAGCGCGGGCTGTGGCTCCGTGACCATCGCTACTCCTCGTCGCCCTCACCGGCGCCTTCGCGCAGGTTCTCGCCCTGCCACTCCTCGATCTCCTGGAGCGGGTTGTCCTTGCGGAGCGGGAAGTGGTCGGTCATGTCCTCCGGCAACAGCAGCGGCACCAGGTGCGGATGCCCCTCGAAGACGATGCCGAACATGTCGCGTGCCTCGCGCTCGTGCCAGTTCGCCGCCGGGTACAGCTCCGCGACGCTCGGCACGCGCGCGTCGTCGGAGGGGCAGCGCGTCTTCACCGTGATGCCGTGCCGCTTCGACATGGACCAGAGGTGGTACACCACCTCCAGGCCCTCTTCCTGCCAGTCCACGCCGGACAGGCAGCGCATGTAGTCGAGCTGCAGCCGCTCGTCGTCGCGGAGCGCCGTCATCACCTGCGTCAACGAGTCGCGCGGGACCTCCACGGCGACGGACTCGCCGCGCGGCTCCGGCACCAGGTACGCCGTCATGGGCACATCCGGGACGGCCGCGGCGAGCACCTCGTTGATGCTGCCGGCGGGCGGCGCGACGCGGCTCGGCCCCTTCGCCTCCTCTTTCGCCGGCCGCGCGGGGCGCTCGGCTTGCGGGCGGGGCTGTTTCGCCGCGGGCGGACCCTTCGTCGCCGGATCCTGCGGCTGCGCCCCTTCCGGCGCCGGCGCGGCGGACTCGGCCGTCTTCTCGATGCTCGCGGCCGGGTCGTTCGGGCGCTCGCCGGTCGCCGCCGGATCGGCGAGCTTCTCGGCGGCGGTCATCTCCTCCTGCGCCGGCTGTTCGGGCGTGGCGCCGGGGGCCGCCGGTTCCTGCTCGGGACCGGGAGCCTGTCCCTGCGCGTCCTGGCCGTCCGGAAGCGTCATGAGCGGTGCCGCTCTTCCATGATCTTGGCCTGAAGCGCCAGCAGTCCGTCGATGAGCGCCTCTGGCCGCGGCGGACAGCCGGGCACATAGACGTCCACGGGGATGATCTTGTCGACGCCCTGCAGCACGCGGTCATAGCGGGTGTAGGGGCCGCCGTTCGTGGCGCAGGCGCCCATCGAGATCACCCACTTGGGGTTCGGCATCTGTTCGTACAGCAGCTTGACTGCCGGCGCCATCTTCTTGGTGACGGTGCCCGACACGATCATCACGTCGGACTGCCGCGGCGACGGCCACGGCACGATGCCGAAGCGGTCGAGGTCGTGGTGCGACATGTACGTCGCGATCATCTCGATGGCGCAGCAGGCGAGCCCGAACGTCATCGGCCACAGCGACGACTTGCGGGACACCGCCAGCACCGTATCGGCGGGCACCTGCAGGATGCCGGGGAGGATCTGCCGGTAGAGCGACTCCCCCGGGTCGAACGGGACGGGCGTCAGGCGCTCGGCCTCGCGCTCCACGCCGGTCTTTTCGCGCTCCGGGGCGACGACGGGCGCCGTCTCCGGCGCAACGGGTGCGCCCTCGCGCGTCGTCGTATCGAGGGTTACCTGCTCCATTGCAGCACTCCCTTCTTCCAGGCGTAGCCCAGCGCGGCCACGAGCACGCCGATGAAGATGATCATCTCCCAGAACGCCGTCGCGCCGGCGTCGGCGAGCGACACCGCCCACGGGAAGAGGAAGACCGCTTCCACATCGAAGATGACGAAGGCGATGGCGAAGATGTAATAGCGGATGTGGAACTGCGCCCGCGTGCGGCCGATGGGCAGCATGCCGCACTCGTACGACGTGCCCTTACCGGCCGATTTCGAGTACGGGGCGAGGATCCGCGCGGCGATGAGCGCCGTAAATACCAGAATGAACCCGATATTGACCGCCAGGAAGACGGCGAGGTAGTTCTCGAGCAGGGCGTCGAACGGCAAGGGAACCTCTCCCGTTCATGGCTGCTCGCCCGACCCGCCGCGGAGCGCCGCTCCGCGATCCGGATCGAACCCCAGGTTCGCCTTGATCGTAACAACGGCCCGATTGTAGGTCAATTCACAATCGCCCTCGCCGCAGGTGCGCGCGGGTCCCGTCGCAGTGACGGGCGGGCGCGTCCTCACGGGGAGCGCTGGACGATGCTTAGACGACGTGCCGCCGGCGCGTCTTGACCGCGCGTGAGGCGGCAGCGTATGCTCCGGCCAACAACCGCATATCGTGAGGGAAGCGGCGAAGTCCGGTGCAAGTCCGGCGCTGTCCCGCAACTGTAATCCGCCGGATCCCGGTGGTGAGCCAGGTCGACCGCCCCTCACGCTCAGCAGGCCTTCGAGGAAAAGGGCGCGGGCACCGTCGCTACGGCGTTTCGGCCCCTGCTCCACGGAGCAGGGGCCTCTTTCGTAGACACGACCCCGCCCCGACGGCGGGGTCACGCGTTCCCACGGAGGGGGCATACATGAATCTCAAGTGGCTCATGCGCACGGCGCTGGTGCTGGCAGTGCTGGCGGGCCTGGTCGCGGGCCTGGCGTGCGGCGATGACGACGACGGCGATGTCGCGAACGGCGGCCCGGACCAAAACGGCGAGTTCACCGATGAGTTCACGCCGCTGCCCGGCGTCACGGAGATCGTCGGCTATCCCATCGTCATCGACCGCAGCGACGGCAAGCAGCTCACCGTCGAACAGGCGCCACGGCGCGTCGTCTCCCTGTCACCCGGCGCCACAGAGATCATCTACGCGATCGGCGCGGAGGCCGCGCTCGTCGCCGTCGACAACCAGGCGGACTACCCGCCGGCCGCTGCGTCGTTCCCGACGAAGGTCGACGCCTATGAGCCCAACGTGGAAGCGATCGCGGCGCTGGAGCCGGACCTGGTGATCGTGCCCGATAACGGATCCGGCATCGTCGAAGCGCTGGATGGCCTGGGGATCCCCGTCCTCTACCAGGACCTCGACACGGACGTGCTGACGATGGAGTCCGTGCTGGGGCAGATCGCAATGTTCGGCCAGATCTTTGACCGCCGGTAGGCCTCCAGCCAGCTCGTAACGCAGCTCGGCGAGCGGATCAGCGCCGTCCGCAACGCGCTGCGGCAGGCGGACAGCGGCACGATCGCGCCAAAGGTCTATCACGAGCTCGACTCGACCTTCTACACCGCCTCCGCGGCAAGCTTCATCGGCGACGTCTACAACACGCTGCGCGTGCGCAACATCGCCGGCGACGGCGGCGGGCAGGCGTACCCGCAGCTCACGCAGGAGGCCATCATCTCCGCCAACCCGGACGTCATCGTCCTCGCGGACGAGGAGTTCGGCGTCACGATCGAGTCCGTGAAGCAACGGCCGGGGTGGGACGCCATCGCCGCGGTCCAGAACGACCGCATCTACTCCATCGATCCCGACATCATCAGCCGGCCCGGGCCGCGCATCGTCGACGCGCTCGAGCAGCTCGCGCGCTTCATCTATCCCGACAGGTTCAGCTAATGCAGATCGCGCTTGGTCCGGCGGCAGCGCACGACGACGCACCGGCGCTCGTCACGTGGCGCACGCAGCTACCGCTGCTGGGCGCGGGACTGGCGCTCGTCCTCGCCGTCGCGCTGGTGGCGGTGAGCTGGGGCACGGTGCACATCTCGCCCGTGACGACGGCCGGCATCCTCCTCGACCACCTTCCGCTCATTGATACCGGCGCATACAGCCGCAGCGAAGACGCGATCATCTGGGACATCCGGGCGCCGCGCGTCGTGCTGGCCGGGCTGGTCGGCGCGGCGCTGGCCCTCTCCGGCGCGGCGTACCAGGCCGTCTTCCGCAACCCGCTGGCGGAGCCCTACCTGCTGGGCGTGGCCGCGGGGGCCAGCGTCGGCGCGACGCTGGTGCTCATCTCGCCGGTCGCGGTGACGGCATGGGCCGTGAGCCCCGTCCCGCCGGCGGCGTTCGCCGGCGCGGTCATCGCCGTGGCGCTGGCGTACTCGCTCGCGCGGGTCAACGGCGCGGTGCCGGCGGCGTCCCTCATCCTCGCCGGCGTCGCCATCTCGTCGGTGGGCACGTCGGTCGTCACGTACCTGATGCTCACCTTCAACACGCGCACGCTCGCCATCCTCAACTGGGTGCTGGGCGGCTTCAACACGGCGAACTGGACCGACGTGGCGATCGCGACGCCGTACCTCGTCGTCGCGGCGACCGTGCTGCTGCCGCACGCGCGCGTGCTGAACGTCATGCAGCTTGACGAGGACCAGGCGCGCCAACTCGGCGTCCACGTCGAGCGGACGCGTCTCATCGTCCTGGCCACCGCCTCGCTCGCGACGGCGGCCGCGGTGTCCGTCAGCGGCCTCATCGGCTTCGTCGGGCTGGTGGTGCCGCACGCCGTGCGCCTGCTGTTCGGGCCGGACTACCGCCGCCTCTTCCCGCTGTCGGCGCTGGGAGGCGCCGCCTTCCTCATCGTTGCCGACATGGCGGCGCGCTCGATCGACCCGGCGTTCGAGGTGCCGATCGGCGTGATCACGGCGATCGTCGGCGCCCCGTTCTTCCTGCTGCTCCTCCGCCGGGCGGGACGCCCCGCGTTCGCGCTGGCCCCATGATCACGATACGCGGCCTCGAAGCCGGCTACGGCGCGCGGACCGTCCTCCGGGGCGTCGACCTCGACGTCGTGCCGGGCGAGCTCGTCGCTGTATGCGGGCCGAACGGCTGCGGGAAGACGACGCTGCTACGCGTGCTGACGGGCGTCGTCGCGGCGACGGCGGGCAGCGTGCTCATCGCCGGGCGGCCGGTCGCCGCGACGCCCGCGGCGGCGCTCGCGCGCACCGTCGGCGTCGTGGCGCAGAACGCCGCCGTGCCCCCGGGGTTCACGGCGTTCGAGATCACGATGATGGGGCGGACGCCGCACCTGCGTCTCCTGCAGTCGGAAGGCCGCCGCGACGTCGAGATCGTGCGGCGCGCGATGATGCGGACGGACACCTGGGC
>DATMAH010000328.1:0-4106 GCA_035583735.1 Dehalococcoidia bacterium | reverse complement strand
GTCTGCTGTCTGTTGTCTGTCGTCTGCTGTCTGTCGTCTGCTGTTTGTCGTCTGCTGTTTGTCGTCTGCGGTCTGTCGTCTGCTGTCGCTGTCTGTCGTCTGTTGTCGCACGGAGTCTGTTGTCGGGTGTGTCTCCGAGCCTGCTGTCCGTCGCGCCACGCAGCGCGCCCGCCAGCCACGCATCCGTCTCGCGTGGCCGCCGCAGCCGCACCCACCGCAGGTGGCGCAGCGCCGGGTCCCGCATCGCCCCCTCCAGCACGCGCCGCCGCCGCCGGTGGTGCTTCAGCGAGAACGCGATCAGCGACTTCCGCTCGTCCCACACCATTGAGCTGCTCGATGAACCGCTCGTGGTTCGTCCCCCACAGCAGCTCGTTGTTGCGCCAGCGCCGCCAGCTCCGTGCCACGATGCGCGGCAGCGTGATCCACAACGGATAGTCCAGCCAGACGATCGTCTCCGCCAGCGGCCAGTGCACGTGCGCGTGCGACGAGTAGTTGCCGGCCGCCACCCAGGCGTCCGTCGCCGTTAGCGTCTTCCGCAGCAGCTCCTGAAACTCGTCGCGTTCTCGCGCCTGCCACCCTGGCAGCCAGTACAGCGCGTCCAGCTCCACGAACGGCACGTCTAGGTGCGCCGCCAGCCGCTCCCCCAGCGTGCTCTTCCCCGCGCTCGCATCCCCAACGATGACTTCCCCCTCTCCCCCTGAGGGAGAGGGGGCCAGGGGGTGAGGGCCCCCACCCCCCACCACCGGCGCACAACACTGCACCGTGAACTTCCCCCTCTCCCCCTGCGGGAGCCGCGTCTCGTCCGGCGAGCCGGCGGCGACAGCGCCGGCGCCAACGATGACTTCCCCCTCTCCCCTTGAGGGAGAGGGGGCCAGGGGGTGAGGGCCCCCCTCCCTCCCCCTTACACCTCCAGCGGCTCCGGGCCCCGCGTCCGCCGCGCCGGCGCCGCCGCGATCGCCTCCGCGTCTCCCCCCTCGCCCAGGATCGCCAGCCCCGCCGCCCGCAGCTCCTCCGTCACCGTCGCCGACGGCAGCCGCAGCTCGATCGTGTCGCCGTCCCGCGCGTGCACGAACAGCCGCACCGTGTCGTCGCCCGCGTGCTGCCGCAGCATCTCGATCAGCGCGTCCAGCCGCCGCCGGTCGGCCTCGTCGTCGTCCGATTCGTGCAGCACAAAGCGCAACATGCGCCGCGCGCCATTCTTCGCCGCGCCGTTCCCCCCGCCGCCATGCGATTCGGCCTCCGGTACCGTGCCCGCGGCGGGCGGCGCATGCGTCACCGCCTCGACGGACACGCCCGTGTTCTCGCGCAGCGCCGTCGTCAGCCACCACGGGACCTCGAACTGCTCGTGCGAGATCGAGCCGTCCGCCGCCTGCACCAGCGACACCTGCTGCACCGACGCCTGTACCCGCTCGTTGCGCTCGCGCACGCGCACCAGCATCAGCAGGATGTTCCCCGGCGCCCACAGCTCGCGCGTCGGCTCATACACGTCCGGCCACACCGTCACCTCCGCGCTGCCCGAAAGGTCCTCCACCGTCACCGCCAGGAACGGCTTGCCGGCCTTCGTCACCAGCGTCCGCACCTGGTCCACCATCCCGGAGATCACCAGCTCCCGCCCGTCCGCCTCCGGCGTCAGCTCGCTCACCAGCGCCGACGTGTGCTTGCGCAGCGTCACCGCCGCCGCCGCCAGCGGATGCTCCGAGAGGTACACGCCCAGCAGCTCCTTCTCCCACGACAGCATCTCCGCCTTCGAGACCTCCGCCTCCACCAGCTCCAGCGCCGGCAGCGGCGTCGCCACGCTGTCGCCGAACATGTCGAACATCGTCGCCTGGCCCGTCTCCTTCAGCTTCGCCTCCCGCTGCGCCAACGAGACGATGCGGTCCAGGTTCGCCAGCAGCGTCCCCCGCCCCTGCGACGGCGCCTCCGGCCGCCCCGCGAGCGCGTCCAGCGCGCCCGCCTTGCTCAGCGACTCCAGCGCCCGCTTGTTCAGCGCCTTCAGGTCCGCCCGCTTGATGAAGTCCTCGATGTCCGTGAACGGCCCGCCCTCGTCGCGCGCCGACACGATCCCCTCCGCCGCGCCCTCGCCCACGTTCTTCACGTTCGCCAGCCCGAACCGGATCGCCGGCTCGCCGCCCGCGCGCTCCTCCAGCGAGAACGACACCGCGCTCGCGTTCACGTCCGGCGGCAGCACGTCGATGCCGATGCGCACGCACTCCGCCACCGCCTCCGCGATCCGCTCGTGCGTGCCCGCGCTCGCCAGCACCGCCGTCATGTACTCGTGCGGGTAGTTCGCCTTCAGATACGCCGTCTGGTACGCGATCGTCCCGTACACCGCCGAGTGCGCCTTGTTGAACGCGTACCCCGCGAACGGCTCGATCAGCGCGAAGATCTGCTCCGCCTCTTCCTTGCTGTAGCCGTTCTTCACCGCCGCCGCGATGAACTTCTCCCCCTCCTCCTGCATCAGCGACGCGATCTTCTTCGACATCGCCTTGCGCACGCCATCGGCGTCCTTCAGCGAGTAGCCGGCGAACTTCTGCATCACCAGCAGCACCTGGTCCTGGTAGACGATCACCCCGTACGTCTCGTCGAGGATCTCCGCCAGGTCCGGGTGCGGGTACTGCACCAGCGACCGGTCGTGCTTCGACCGCGCGTACGCGCCGATGTGCTGCATCGGCCCCGGCCGGTACAGCGCCACCAGCGCCATCAGCTCCGCCACCGAGTCCGGCCGCAGCTCCTGGATCGCCCGCCGCATCCCCGGCGACTCCAGCTGGAACACGCCGAACGTGTCGCCCCGCCCCAGCATCTCGAACGTCTTCGCGTCCCCGTCCTCCAGCGACTCCAGGTCGATGCGCACGCCGCGGCGCCGCTCGATGATCTCCACCGCTCGACGCAGGATCGTCAGGTTCGCCAGCCCCAGGAAGTCCATCTTCAGCAGGCCGATCTCCGCGACCTGCGCCATCGCGTACTGCGTCGTCGGGATCGATGACTCGTCGCCGCGCGTCGGCCGCTGCAGCGGCACGTGCTCCACCAGCGGCTCCCGCGAGATCACCACGCCCGCCGCGTGCGTGCTCGCGTGCCGCGCCACGCCCTCCATCCGCCGCGCCGTGTCCACCAGCGCCCGCACCTGCCCGTCGTTCTCGTACGCCTGCGCCAGCTCCGGCGATTCCTCCAGCGCCCGGTCCAGCGTCATGTGCAGCACGTTTGGCACCAGCCGCGCCACCCGGTCGACGTCGCCGTACGGCATCCCGAGCGCCCGCCCCACGTCGCGGATCGCCGCCTTCGCCCCCATCGTCCCGAACGTGATGATCTGCGCCACGTGGTCGTGGCCGTACCTCTCCGCCACGTACCGGATCACCTCGTCGCGCCGGTCGTCCGGGATGTCCAGGTCCACGTCCGGCGGCTCCTTCCGGTCGACGTGCAGGAAGCGCTCGAACACCAGCCGCGTCGCCAGCGGGTCGATGAACGTCACCTCCAGCGCGTACAGCACGATGCTCGCCGCCGCCGACCCGCGCACGCCCAGCATGATCCCCGCGCGCTTGCAGAACCGCGCGATGTCGTGCACCACCAGGAAGTAGTTCGTGAACCCCGTCTTCTCGATGACCCGCAGCTCGTACTCCAGCCGCTCCTTCACCTCGTCCGGCGCCGACGGATATCGCCGCGCCAGCCCCTCGCGCGCCAGGTGCACCAGGTACTCGTGCGCCGTGTACCCCGCCGGGATCTCCGGCTCCGGCAAGTGCAGCCGCCCGAACTCCAGCTCCAGGTTGCACCGCTCCGCCACGAGCTGCGTGTTCGTCACCGCCTGCGGCAAATCCTTGAAGGCCGCCAGCATCTCCTCTTCCGACCGCACGTAATACGAACGGTCGTGCATCTTGAGCTGGCGCTTCGGGTCGTGCACCGTGCTGTTCGTGCCGATGCACAGGAGCACGTCGTGGATCACGTGGTCCTCAGGCGACGTGTAATGCGAGTCGTTCGTCGCCACCAGCGGGATGTCCAGCTGCTTCCCCAGCTTCACCAGCCCCTTCAGCACCCGCTCGCACTCCGCGTTGATCTCCGGCTCGTCGTGCCGCATCACCTCCAGGTAGAAGCCGTCGAACACGTCGCCGAAGAAC
>DATMAH010000327.1:0-10349 GCA_035583735.1 Dehalococcoidia bacterium | reverse complement strand
CCCGCCGGTGCAGGCGTGACCAGCGTGCGCTCATTCGGCGCACATGGCGCGCCTGCTACTTCTTCCCCTCCAGCGATTCCAGGCGGTCGTAGATCTCGTAGTCGACGACGGCGTGGTACACGGCGCCCGCGGCAACCACTCCGATGGCCAGCACGATGCCGCCGGTGATGGCGAGCCATCCCGTGTCGTTCGCCGCGCCGATGCCGAGGAGCACCGCCCCGACCGCACCCACGAGGGCGCCGAGCGCCGACTTCGCGTGTCCGTCCTCGCCTCCCGCCAATCGGGTCCGTCGCCTCTCCGCCGTCCGCTCCATTGATGTCCTCCTCGTCGAACGCTCTCGTTTCATCACCATGCTACGCCCCACGGGCCTGCTTGTCTCTCTCTCGCAGCGCGCTGAAGAAGCCGTCCCGCCTCGTGGGGCGGGCTTCAGCCCGCGCGGTGAGGGTCGAGAGACTGCTCGTCGCCCGCCGCGTCGCGGCTCCCTCCAGTTCTTCAGCAGTCTGCTAGCGTCGGCCGTAGTCTCGCGGCAGCCTTACCGGCCAGCGACGCACACCCCTCCAGCCGCTATCCTGCACGCATGTTCCTGGCGCGCGTCTACGTCACCCTCAAGCCCACCGTCAACGACCCGCCCGGCCTCACCATCCGCGGCGGCCTGCACTCGCTGGGCTTCACCTCCGTCGAATCGGTGCGCTCCGGCAAGTACATGGAGATCCGCCTCGACGCGCCGTCCCGCGAGGACGCGGAGGCGCAGGTGACAGAGATGTGCCGCAAGCTCCTCGCGAACCCCGTGATCGAGGACTTCCGCTTTGAAGTGGAGCGGCTCACCGCCGTGTAGCGGACGGGGACGGTTTCTGTGCCGGACGACGACCTCCGCACCACCTTCGACCGCGTCGCCGCGCTGTACGACCGTAGCCGCCCGACGTACCCGCCGGAGCTCTTCGCCGACCTTGTCGCGCTGGCCGGACTGACCGATGGCGCGCGCATCCTGGAGATCGGCTGCGGCACCGGGCAGGCGACAGTACCGCTCGCCGAGCGCGGCTACCGCCTGACGGCTGTAGAGCTGGGCGCTAACCTGGCGCGGATCGCGCGGCAGAATCTCGCGCGCTTTCCGCACGTTTCCGTCGACAACGCCGCGTTCGAGGAGTGGCCGCTGCCGGACGAGCCGTTCGACCTCGTCTTCGCCGCCACGTCGTTTCACTGGCTCGACCATGCTGTTGCGGTGCCGAAGATCGCTCGCGCTCTCCGCGCGGGCGGGCACGTCGCGATCATCGGCGGCGGGCATGTCGCGGGCGGGAGCATGGAGTTCTTCAGCCGCGCGCAGGCGTGCTACGAGGCGCACATGCCCGGCACACCGCCGGGGCTGAGGCCGCGGCCCGCCGACGAGATCTCGCCGGATGTGCCCGAGATCACCAACTCAGGACTGTTCGGCGAGCCGCGGCACCGGCGCTACACCTGGCTCCGCGACTTCACCATGCGGACGTACATCGGCGAGCTGAACACGTACTCCAACCACATTGCGCTGAGCGAAGAGGACCGGCGCGCGCTGCTGGAATGCGTCGCCCGGCTGATCGACGGCGACTTCGGCGGGCGGGTGACGAAGGCGTATCTGACGGACCTCCTCGTAGCGCCGCGCCTGTGACCTTCGAGAGCGTGCGAGAAGGCCCCGGCGAAGCGGGGCCTCCAATCTCGAGCGTCCAACGTCTGACGATCTAGTTCTTCGGCGGGTCGAGGATCGCCTGGATGTGCTGCGGCAAGCGGTAGCGCCGCTCGCCCATGCCGGCGACCTCCAGCCGGTGCATATACTCGTTGATCTGGCGCCGAAATGCCGCCAGGGCCAGCCGGCCGCCCTCGTCGGCGCTGCCGAGCGTGTGGCCGAACAGCACCGCCAGCGACGAGCCGAACACCGCCGACCCGCCGGCGACCGGCGTGTCGCCCGTCGCGACTCCGATGACGGGCTCCGCCTTCTCCAGGTAGCTGTGGATCTCCTCGCGGCGCTCCGGCTCCGTCTCCAGGATGTACTTGAGGTGCATGACACCGAACGCGACGTGGCGCGACTCGTCCTGCGCCGAGAGCCGGAAGATGCGCTTCTCCGCCTCATTCGTGGCGATGTACTCGCCCATGCGGAAGATCGACTGCACGAGGCCTTCTCCCTGCACGTGCATGATCGCCGACATCTCGGTGAAGTCCTTCGCCTCAATGATCACGCGCAGGCCGGCGTTGCCGCTCGACTGCATCAGGCCGCCGCCGTTCGCGAGGGCGCGCTTGCGGAAGACATCCAGGTGCCGCGCCTCGTCCATGATCTGCGAGGCGAGGAACATCTTCACCTCGTAATGCTCGTTGGAGATCTGCGGCAGCCACTGCGACGGCGTGTCGCCCGCGATGAACTCCACCTCGGTGAGGAAGGTGCAGAACTGGCTGTACGCGCGCTCGACGTCGTCGGGCAGCGGCTTCAGCTCGTCCCACGGAATGTCCGTCGCGGACGACCACTGGCGCTGCACGGCCTCTTCGTAGAGCATCGCCGCGTTCTGGGACCAGATGTCGGACTTGCGTGCGATATGGTAGCCGACGCGCGGCACGCCGGAGCGGCGGGCGGCGCCGCGCGGCGCCATCGTCGGTTCCTCGGCGTGGTCCGGCGCAAGGCCATACGTGCCCTTGTTGATCTCCTCCAGCGTCAGGCCGCGGCGACCCGGCTTCGCCCAGAAGCCGCGCTCGGCGTCGTTCTCCATCCAGCTCAGGTCGACGCTCTGGGTGTCGTCACCCGGCGTCTGCAGCATCTCCTTCACGTCGATGGCCATGGGTCGCGTCCTTTCGTCTGACGCTAACTTAGCGGTTGCTAAACGGATAGTACGACCGGCCGAAATCGAAAGTCAATCGCGGAAAGGTGCGATATCGGGACCTTCCTGCCGGCGCCCCAGTGCCAGTATCGGCCGTGCGACGAGGTCTCGCAGCGCGCAGATGCCAGGCCGGTCAGCGCCGCGCCGTGGCCGGCGGCAGTGCGCCGTCGTCTCGGGCGGGCCTCACGCTGCCGGACGCGCAGGATTGTTCCTCGCGTCACAACCCCTTGACCGAGGTTCGGGCCGGCGGAATAATTCGGCGGCGGCGAATCTGCACGACTGTCCGGAAACCGCCGTCACGGACAGATGCCGGGTGTGGCGCCCCAGCGGCGCCGCAAGGAGAAGGCGAACGTGCGTCGAATCCCCCTCGCTCGCCTGGCCGCGCTGACCGGGCTTGCCGCAATAGCCCTTCTGTCGTCGGGGTGCGGCGTCTTCAGTTCTCCTCAGAACACGTTCTCTCCCGGCGGCGAGCAGGCCGAAGACCTCAAGAACATCTTCCTGCTGACGATGTGGCCGGCGCTCGCCATCCTCATCCTCGTCTGGGGTGGCATCGTCTATATCGTCCTCCGCTACCGCAAGCGACGCTCGGACGAGGCGCTTCCGGTGCAGCTCCACGGCAACACGCGGCTCGAGCTGGCATGGACCATCGCGCCCGCGTTGCTCCTGGCGGCCTTCATCCCGCCGGTGGTGACGGGCATCGTCAGCCTGGAGGAGGAGCCGGACGACGCCCTCGTCGTCAACGTCACGGGCGTCCAGTGGGCGTGGCAATTCTCGTACCCCGGGCTGGGGCCAGACGGCGCCGACGTGCAGGCTCCGATCAACGAGTTGCACATCCCGACGGGGCGCAAGGTGCTGTTCAGGCTCCATTCACCCGACGTCATCCACAGCTTCTGGATCCCCCGGCTGGGCGGGAAGACGGACGTCATGCCGGGCCATAACAACACGATGTGGCTACAGGCGGACGAGCCGGGCACGTACTCGGGACAGTGCGCGGAGTTCTGCGGCCTCTCGCACGCGAACATGCGCTTCACGGCGATCGCGGAGTCGCCTGAGGAGTTCGACGCCTGGCTGCAGGGACAGGTGGCGGCGCAATCCGGCACGGACGACGGGCGCCAGGTGGTGCAGGGAGATTAGACGATGGCGACAATTGCCCACCCCGGCCGGATGACGTTCCCGCAGGCGATGCGCGAAGCGCGCGGCGCGGCCGCGGCGCATGGCCTGTGGAGCTGGATCACCACGGTAGACCACAAGCGCATCGGCATCCTGTACGGCGTCACGTCGTTCATCTTCTTCCTCATCGGCGGCCTCGAGGCGCTCCTCATCCGCATCAACCTCGCCACGCCGGAGACGGCCGAGAGCGCCTTCCTCACGCCGGACCAGTACAACCGCATCTTCACCATGCATGGCGTGACGATGATCTTCCTCGTCGTCATGCCGATGAGCAGCGCGTTCTTCAACCTGATGGTGCCGCTCATGATCGGCGCGCGCGACGTGGCGTTCCCGCGCATGAACGCGTTCAGTTACTGGCTGTTCCTCTTCGGCGGCCTCTTCCTGTACTCCAGCTTCTTCATGTCCGGCAACCCGTTCACCGGCGACGGATTCATCAACGGCGACTTCGGCGCGCCGGATGGCGGCTGGTTCGGCTACGCGCCGCTCTCGCTCGAACGATTCTCGAGCGGCCACGGGATGGACTATTACGCCATTGGACTGCAGATCCTGGGCGTGGCCTCGCTCGCCGGTGGCTTCAACTTTATCGTCACGATCCTGAACATGCGGGCGCCCGGGATGAGCCTGTTCCGCATGCCCGTCTTCGTGTGGATGACCCTGGTGACGTCGTTCCTCATCATCTTCGCGATGCCGGTGATCGCCGTCGCGCTGTTCCAGCTCAGCTTCGACCGCCTGTTCGGGGCCAACTTCTTCAACGTCGCCGCCGGCGGCACGCCGCTGCTGTGGCAGCACATGTTCTGGCTCTTTGGGCATCCGGAGGTGTACATCCTCATCCTGCCCGCATTTGGCATCGTCTCAGAGGTGCTGCCGACGTTCTCGCGCAAGCCACTCTTCGGCTACCCGTTCGTCGTCTTCTCCGGCGTGGCCATCGGCTTCATGAGCTGGGGCGTGTGGGCGCACCACATGTACACCACCGGCCTCGGCGCGGTGGCGAACTCCGCCTTCGGCATCTCCACCATCCTCATCGCCGTGCCAACGGGCGTGAAGATCTTCAACTGGATGGGCACGATGTGGGGCGGATCGCTGGACCTGAAGACGCCGATGTGGTTCGCCATCGGCCTCGTCGCGATGTTTACCGTCGGCGGCCTGACGGGCGTCACGCACTCGATCGTGCCGTCCGACTACCAGCAGCAGGACACGTACTACGTCGTCTCGCACTTCCACCAGGTGCTCTTCGGCGGCGCGCTGTTCGGCCTGTTTGCGGGCATCTACTACTGGGGCCCGAAGTTCATGGGGCGGCTGTTCGATGAGCGCCTGGGACAACTGCACTTCTGGACGATGCTCATCGGCTTCAACCTCACGTTCCAGCCGATGATGATCCTCGGCCTGATGGGCATGCCGCGCCGTATCGACCACTACCCGGACGGCTACGGATGGGGCTTCTGGAACGCGATGGCGACGGCCGGCGCCTTCCTCATCGCCTTCTCGATCCTCATCTTCATCTTCAACTTCTTCTACAGCCTGCGGCGCGGCAAGGTGGCGGGCGCCGACCCGTGGGACGCGCGCACGCTCGAGTGGAGCATTCCTTCGCCGCCGCCCGCCTACAACTTCGCGGAGATCCCGCAGGTCCACGCTGTTGACGACTGGTGGCACAAGAAGTACGCGGAGGACCCATCTGGCCGGCCGGTGCCGGTGCCAGCCGGCGCGGCGGTGGAGCCGGAAGCGCAGCACGGCGAGGATGTTGGGCGCGGCATCCACATGCCGTCGCCGTCGTTCATGCCGTTCATCGCGGCGCTGGGCATGCCGTTCCTCGGCTACGGACTGGTCTACCACGACGACCCGTGGCTGCGCCCGCTGATCGCCGTCGGCGCGACGCTGCTCGTGACGGGGATCATGGGCTGGGCGCTCGAGCCCGCCACTGAGGAGGGATCGGGCGCCGCGGCGCACTAGGCGACGGAGGAGTAGATCGTGGCACAGGTAGCGCACGCGGAGTCCTCGGCAGCCGGCCATCTCGAGACGAATACCGGTCTCGACAATCGCAAGCTGCTCATGTGGCTGTTCCTCGGGTCCGAATGCCTGTTCTTCGGCTCGCTCATCTCGGCCTACCTGCTGTACCGCGACCGAAGCGTCGTCGGGCCGTACCCGGCGGACCTGTACGATATCCCGTTCACGTCGGTGTCGTCGTTCATCCTGCTGATGAGCAGTCTCAGCATGGTGCTCGCTCTCGCGGCGATCCAGCGTGGGAACGTGCGGAACATGCGCATCTGGCTGCTCTGCACGGCGCTGCTGGGGACGCTCTTCATCGGCGGGCAGGCGTTTGAGTTCACCGAGTTCTACCGCGAGGGTCTGCACCTCGACACGAACCTCTTCGGCACCACGTTCTACGTCCTCACGGGCTTCCACGGCGCGCACGTCACCGTCGGTGTGCTGATCTTGCTGTCGATCGTCGCCGCCTCCTTCAAGGGGCGCGTGAACAGCGAAGAGGACGCCCTCACCGTCGAGCTGGCCGGGCTCTACTGGCACTTCGTGGACATCGTCTGGATCGTCATTTTCACGCTCGTCTACCTGGTCGAGCCGACATAGGTGGAGGATGGGATTCTGGGAGAACCCGGAGCTGCTGTTTGGATATCCGTTCCTGGTGCTGGGCGTGCTGGGCCTGCTGCTGAGCCTGGGCGCGCTGGTGGCATACTGGATCAGGCCGTCGTAGGGAGGATCGATGGGATTCTGGGAGAACCCTGAGCTGCTGTTCGGCATCCCGTTCCTGGCGATCGGGGCCATCGGCGTGCTGATAGCGCTGGGCGCGCTGGCGGGCGCCGAGACCGAGGGCGGCGCCGTCCGCGCCCACGTCGGGCACCCGGACGAGGCGGAGTACGTGAAGATCGGCATCGCACTCGCGGTCATCACCGCGGTGGAGGTGGCGCTCTTCTACATCGAGCTGAGCCGCGACGTGCTCATTCCACTGCTCATCGTGCTCTCCGCCGGCAAGTTCTTCCTGGTCGTCGCCTGGTTCATGCACCTCCGGTTCGACTCCAGGATTTTTACGACGGCGTTCGTGTCGGGCTTCATCCTCGCGGCGGCGGTCTTCACCGTCGTGCTGGCCACGCTCGGCAGCAATCTGGTGTAACGGGTTCCCCCGGTTCGCGCGGCGCCGCCGCGCAGGGGAGTAGTCACAATGTTCGCCCTCCTCCACGCAGCAGACGGCCCATACCAGTTCCACTGGGACCTGCACAGCGACGTCGTCCTCCTCTGCATCTTCCTCCAGGCCGGGTACCTCTACGCGGTCACGCAGCTACGGCCCGTGGTCTCCGACGCCGGGCGGGTGCGGCGGCGGCAGATGCTGCTGTTCACCGCCGGCGTGCTCAGCATCTACCTGGTCTCCGGCACGCCCGTCCACGAGATCAGCGAGCAGTACCTGCTGAGCATGCACATGTTCCAGCACGGCGTGTACACGCTCATCGCCGCGCCGCTCTTGCTCGCCGGCATCCCCGGGTGGCTCTGGCAGGCGGTGTTCCGGTGGCGGCCGGCGTTCATCGTCGCGCGCTATGCGTTTCACCCGCTCATCGCGTTCGGGGTGTTCAACGCCGTGCTGGTCGCGAGCCACCTGCCGCCGGTGGTCGACCTGGCGCTGAACGAGCACTGGTTCCACTTCGCTGTCCACGCGACGATCGTCGTGACGGCCATGATGATGTGGTGGCCCATCCTCAGCAACGTCCCGGAGCTTCCGCGGCTGACCGCTCCGCTGGCGGTGGCGTACCTCTTCCTGCAGTCGATCGTGCCCGCCGTCGTCGCCTCCTTCGTCACGTTCGCGCACAGCGCCGTGTATGAGTTCTACGGCAACGCGCCGAGGATCTGGGGCATTTCGCCCGTCGAGGACCAGCAGATCGGCGGCGGCGTCATGAAACTCATGGGCACGCTCATCCTCTGGGGCTTCATGACTGTCATCTTCTTCCAGTGGTACGACCGCGAACAGAAGCGCCCGCAGAAAGACGAGATGTGGGAGGGCGTGGAGCAGGAGCTGCAAGCCCTCGGCCTGGACACCCGCGACCGGTAGGCGGGGCCGCCTAGTCTTCCGCCCGCTCGCTGCGCGGCACCGCGAGCGGCTCTCGCGGCCGCGTCGCCTCGTACGCCTGCCGCGTCCGCTCCACCATGACGGCGACATCGTCGGGGGCCGTGACCGGCGCGGAGCACAGCGTGCCGTAGCAGATGTACGCCGCCGGCGACGGTTCGGCCGGAAGGCCGTCGGCCTCAAGCGACGCAGCGTCGTCTGCCGGGATGACGCGCACGGTGCGCTCGGGCACAGGCGCCAGCAGCGCCGCCAGCCGCAGCCCGTCGCCGGCGCCATCCGCCGCGACGATCTTCACGTCCGCGCCCGGGTTCAGCAGCATGTCGACCGCCCTTGCGTAGTCGGCGGCGAAGTAGCCTTGCGTCTCGGCCACGTGCGCGAACGCCGCCAGCGCCGCGCGGGCATGCTGCGTCCACTCCTCGTCGTGCGTGAGGCGGCCGAGGCGCAACAGGCCCATGGCGGCGATGGCGTTCTCCTTGATCGGCTTCTGGCCGGTGGAGAGCCGCCCCAGCTTCTCGTGGCCCGGTGGCGTATCGAGGAAGCCGCCGTTGGCGGCGCGCAGGGTGTCGCGCATGAACGTGGCGACGGACCGTGCGCGGTCGAGGTCCTGCGGCCGGCCCACCGTCTCGTACGCGTCGAGGAGCGCCGCCAGCGTCCACGCCTGGTCGCCCAGCAGGCCGGCGATGCGCGGGCCGTCCGGCGACATGTACCGGTACATGCCTGCGGCGTCGTCGTGGAGGTGACCCCACAGCCAGTCGAGCGCCCGCAGCGCGCGGTCGCGCAGGGCGGCGTTGCCGCGCGTCCACGAAGCCTCCAGGTACGCGCTGATGGCCATCGCGTTCCATGACGTGTACACCGTGCGGTCGACGTACGGCGCCTCGTGCCGCTTCCGCTCCTCGGCGGATAGCGGATAGAAGTCCTCGTCGGCGTCCTGCGAGCCGTAGAAGGCGCCGGTGTCCGGGTCCGAGAGCCATGCGTCGAGGTACGCGGTCGTGAAGTCGATGTAGCGCCGGTGCTCCTCGGCCTGGGTGATGCGGTAGAGCTTGAGGAGCGCGCGCAGCAGCAGCGCGTTGTCTTCGAGCATCTTCTCGTAGTGAGGGACGCTCCAGTCGCGCTTGGTGGCGTAGCGGTAGAAGCCACCCCACTCCTGGTCGTAGACGCCGCCGCGGCACATGTACTCCAGCGTCTTGCGCGCCATGTGCAGCGCGTCGCGGTCGCCGTCTCGCAGGTAGGCGTGCAGCAGCAGGTCGATGGCGTCGGCGTGCGGGAACTTCGGCTCGCTGCCGAAGCCGCCGAACACCGGGTCGTAGGCGTCCTGCGCCGAATGCAGCACGTCGCGCAGCACCTGGTCGGACAGTTCGGAGGCGTCGCCGGTCTGGGACGATGCAGCGGCACGGTTGACCATGATCTCCGCGATCTTCGCCTCGATCTCGGCCTTGTTGTCCCGGTAGTAGGTGCTGACCTGGGCCAGCACGTCGCGCATCTGGTCTGGGGGGACGTAGGTCATGCCGGCCATCACTTCGCCGTCCGGCGTCAGGAAGGCCGTCGTCGGCCAGCCGCCCATGTTGTAGCGGGCGTTGATGTCCGGCCGCTGGTCGTTGTCCACGCGAATCGCCACGAAGCGGTCGTTGATGAGCTGGATGACGGTGGGGTCGCTGTATGTCGTCTCGTCCATGACGTGGCACCAGTGGCACCAGACGGCGGAGATGCCCAGCAGGATCGGCTTGTCTTCGAGCTGCGCCCGGGCGAACGCTTCCGGGCTCCAGTGCCGCCAGTTGATCTCGGCCGCGCGGTTCGGCCGTGGCGAGAAGTGGAACTCGGCTGCGGGTGAAGTCATGACGGCGTAACCTCCCGGGACCGCTGAGCGCTGCACCTCCAGCCTAACAGCCGCCGCCCCGGCCCCAGGCGTCGTACTACTCCCGGAGGCGCTCGTCGAAGCGGTACTCCTCCACCGGCACGCCGCCGGCGAGGTGCTCCCGGATGATGCGCTCGAGCACCGCCGGCGTCGCGGAGTGGTACCAGACGCCTTCCGGGTATACGACGGCGATCGGCCCCTGCGCGCACATCCGGAGGCAGTTCGCCTTCGTCCGGTACACCACGCTGGCGCCCGTGCTGAGCCCGAGCTCGGCGAGGCGCCGCTTCAGGTACTCCCACGCCACCAGCGTCTCGGCGCGCGGGGCGCACTTCGGATCCGTCTGGTCGGCGCAGAGGAAGATGTGGCGGGCGACGCGTCCCACACCGTACTGGCGGGCGTGGGCGACGAGCTCCGGGTCGAGTTCGCTCAT
>DATMAH010000326.1:0-4286 GCA_035583735.1 Dehalococcoidia bacterium | reverse complement strand
TCGACGCGCTGATCATCAAGTACGGCGACCCCGGTTTCGAGCGCGCGATCAGCGCCGCCGGCACCGCGTGGGGCGTCGAGCGGTTCGCCTACGCCACGCAGGCCGTGCGCGAAGCGAACATGCTGGCCGATGCGGTGGACGCGGGCGCGCGCTTCGCCGTCGCGAACTGCGAGCCGAACGATGGCGGCGGCTGGGGCGATGCCGGGGCGGACCGCGCGATCCGCTCGCTGATCGACGCGTTCCGGCGCCGGCACGCCAGCATCCCGCTCTACATCTGCGCCGACCTGCGGCGCGGCCGGAGCCGCGATAGCGCGTTCGCGCGGGAGGCGGCGCGTGGCGGCGCCGACGGCTGGATGCCGATGGTCTATCCGAAGGCGTTCGGGCAGACCGTGCCGCGTGCGTTCGACGCGGCGTTCCCGGGCGCGTCGTACCTGGGGCTTCCGTGCATGCCCGTGATCCAGGTCTACGACGCGATTGGACCGGCGCTGGTGCGCGAGCAGATCGCCGAGGCACGGGCGCGCGGCGCGACGGCGCTTTCGGTCTACGTGGTGGAGGCGGCGACGGACGAGGAGCTCCGCGCGGTCGCCGCAGCAAAGGACACCGCCGGGACGGATGCGCCCGATGCGGCGACGCTGAACGCCGTCGCGCTGGCGTACCTGAGGGGCGCTATCCGCATCCTGCATGAAGGGACGCCTACGGAGCTACGCGCCTGGGCTGACCGCTTTGTGGCGAAGGGCTAAGCGACGCTGACGATGCGCCAGCCCGCATCCGTCTCGGCCACGCACTCGCGGAGCGTCACGCGGCGATGGTCTTCGTCGACATACGTGACGTCGAAGGCGTAGGCGCCGTCGGAGACGCCGGCGTCGCGCAGCTCGAAGCGCACCGGTTCATCGAGCGTCGCGCTTGCCGCCGCGGCGTCGATCGCCTGGATGCGGGCGGCAAGGGTCATGTCGAAGAGGGCGGGCGCGAGCCCGCCGGCGACGATCTTGGTCGCATGCCAGCGGAGGAACGCGCGGGCGCCATCCCGGCGCGCGTCGCGCTCCGTCGCGGGCGCTGGCTCTTCGCGCCGGACGTGCTCCCCCAACGCCTCGCCGACGTGCGTACGCGTCGCTGATCGTCGTCCCATCGGCCGCCACCTCCTGGGATGTGAGCGCGTGATCGTGAGTATCGATCGAGCGGCGCACAAGCGCGCGCGAGATCGCGGGGCATGCGTTGCACGGTTGTATCAGTGACTTGACGGAATGTCCCCGCGGTGACGGTGCGGGCGTGGGCACCGGTCTACCGGGATGGGCAGAGGAGTGGTGCCGAGGGGCAGAGTCGAACTGCCGACACTGCGATTTTCAGTCGCATGCTCTACCACCTGAGCTACCTCGGCACAGCGGCCCTGAAGTGTATCGGCAGCTTCAAATCAGCGGCAAGGCAGGCGCCTGATCGTACGATCGGGCGCTGATATACTTCGCCGGTTTTCAGGGAGCGCCGCATGCCCATCCTTGTCGTCGCGTCCGCCGAGCCCGGCGTGGGCCGCAGCCTCGTCGCCGCCGCGCTCGCGTACCGTCTGGGGCGCGAGGGACGCGCCGTGACGCTGGCGCGCCTTACCGGGGACGCCGGCGCCGACGCGGACGCCACCACGTTCTCCCGGCTCGACGGCATCGTCGCGCCGGTCGCGCCGGTGGAGCAGGCGCAAGTTGCTTCGCTCAGCGGCGACGTGATCCTCGAAGCGCCGGCCGGAAACGTCGACGGCCTGGTGCGGGCGCTCGATGCGCGCGTGCTCGTCGTGGGCGGGCCCGCTTCGGCGATGGACGTTGGCGCGCCGCCCGGCCGCGTCGCCGGCCACGTGCTGACGAACGTGCCGCTGCACGCCGTCCCGACCGTGGCGCAGCGCGCGGCGGTGGTGGCTGTGCTGCCGGAGGACCGTGTGCTTGCGGCGCCGTCGATCGCCGACATCGCCGCGGCGCTGCGGGCGGAATGGCTCATCCAGCAGGGGGCGCCGGGCGGCATCGAGCGCGTGATGATCGGCACCGTGGCCTCCGATGCGGCATCGCCGTATTTCGGCAACCGGGAGCGGACCTGCGTCGTCACGCGCTTCGACAAGACGGACATCCAGCTCGCGGCGCTGCTGACGGATGTCGAGTGCATGGTGATCACGGGCGGCGGACGGCCGAGCCCGTACCTGCTGGACCGCGTGCGCGGCACGCGCGACGACGTCGCTGTGCTGCTGGCCCCCGAGAACACGGTGGAGACGATGCGCGTGATCGAGGGCCTCTACGGCCGCAGCCGTTTCGACGGAATGGTGAAGCTGGAGCGCGCCGTCGCGCTGCTGGACGAGGCCGGCGTCGCCGTCTCGTTCTGACGGCAGCGCTACGGCCCGCCCGGGCCTGCTCCGGCTGATTGCCGTCGCTACCGGCAACGCATGGCCCAACTACGCCGTCAGGTCTTCGCCCCCGTCGACGCCGAGCACGTTGCCGGTCATCCAGTAAAGCCGCTCGTCCGTGAGCGCGGCGATGGCCTTCGCGACGTCCTCGGGCGTGGTGGAGCGGCCGCTGGGGTTGCTGGCCATGGCGCGGGCGTGCAACTCCGGCCCGCCCGGGATGCGGCGCAGGGCGGGGGTATCAGTGACGCCGGCGCGGACGGCGTTCGCGGTGACGCCGAGCGGCGCCAGCTCGAACGCGAGCTGGCGGATGTGCGATTCCAGCGCCGCTTTCGCAGCCGAGACGGCGCCGTACGACTTGATGACGCGCGTCGAGCCGGACGAAGTCATGGCGAAGATGCGGCTGTTCCTGCCGAGCAGGCGGCGCGCCGCCATGTCCTGCGCCCAGTAGACGAGGCTGTGCGCCATCACGTCGAGCGTCATGTCCATCTGCTTCTGGCTGATGCGCTCCTTCGGGTTGTCCTCGATGAACGGCAGCAGCGTGCCGAAGGCGAGCGAGTGCATGAGGACGCGGACGTGCCCGTCCGGGCCCAGCTTCTGGCGTACCTGGTCGAGGGCCTGTGCGCGCTTGCCGGCGTCGGCGGCGTTGATGTTGAAGAAGACGGCCTCCTGGCCGGCCGCCGTCACCTCGTCCTGCACGTGCACGGCGTTTGGCAGCGTCGCCCGCAGGTCGAAGTGGACGCCGAAGATGCCGAAGCCGGCGCGCGCCAGCTCGATCGACGTCGCGGCGCCGAAGCCGGACGACGCTCCGAGGATGAGTGCCCATTTGTCTGACATGGCGGTCTCCTGTCGCGGTCGTTCTATGCGTTTTTGCGCTTAGCGGCTAGACGATGGAAGCAGTCTGGTGGTAGGATAGGCGCCATTCCAGCCATGCGAGCTAACAGGGGGGCAATCATCTATGGCGGTCGTCGGATTCTTCATCGTCGTGGTCTCCTTCTTCACGCTACCGATCAAGTTCCTGAAGCGGGCATGGGATGAGCTGGCCGCGATTGGCAAGCGAGGTTCGGTCGAACTCGACGACTCCGACGACCTGCCATTCCTGTCCTGGTTGCTGATTCTGGGAAGGAGCCTGATCGCACTCGGGGCGGTCCTTCTGTACCTCCTGGTCATTCTGGCGGCGTCGTCGTCCGAGGATAACGCCGCGGCTGCCGTTGTGCTGGCAATTCTGTTCGGCCCGCTGCTGTCGCTCGTGTTCATCTGGCTCTACGGGATGCTGCTGGAGTTCATTTCGGTGCAGATCCTGGTGGCCCGGAATACCAGGTTGACGGCTGAGGCGTTGCGCGGCCGGCCAATCGTGCCAGCGGCACCGCCTGCGCAGCAGTCAGTCGCGGGTGAGGGGCTGGGAGAGGCGAGCCGCGCCTGATCACGCGATCAGGCCGTCGGTCGTCACAAGGGCCCGGCGGTACGCCTCAACAGCCTCCGTGTCGCCGGAGAGCTGCGCGACGACGGCGTCGTACAGGCCGGGCGTAGGGGCCAGGGCGTAGCGCATCGTCTCCGCAGCGGTGCGGAGGGCGTCCACGACGTGCCGCCGTTGCGCCGGGTCGCGCAGCCGCTCGCCATTGACGAAGACGACGCCGCGCGGCGTCTCGCCACGTTTCGCCAGCGCCGCCTCGACGCGCTCCCTCAGGCGGTAGTGCGGCGCCAGGTCGACCGGCTGCTCGCTGCCCTCGACCTCGATGAGGACGTTCGTGCCGTCGATGCGCGCCTGCACGCCGCCTTCCTGGCTCGTGTACACGGTGCAGCCGATGAGCCGCAGGGCATCGAGGACGACGTCCTCCAGCCCGAGCGCCCCCTCCTGCCAGAGCAGGCGCTGGTACTTTGCCAGCTCGTCGAGTGACGCTTCGGCATCGGCGAGGGC